>PLTL01000183.1 GCA_003164475.1 Candidatus Dormiibacterota bacterium
TCGATCAGTGGATCGACTCGGTCGGCGACGTACGAGCCACCGAGTATCCCGGCGCCTCGCTTGTGGACCGGAACCCCCACCGGAATCTCCTCGTCGAAGCAAAAGAGCCCGCTTGACGACGTCCGGCCCGCAATCAGATCCCAGGGGAGGGCCAGGGGCACGCCTCGATCGTGAACGCAGCCTGATAGGAGCCGTTCAGGTCCTCGTAGACCGTTGTGTCGGCGATACGGTTCCACCGGTGGCCGAGATCAAGCGCCAGCGCTGCGGGGCAGGCCAGGAACAGATGGATGGCAGTTCCCGGGTGGCTTCGGACGGCATTCCTGACCTGGTCCCGAACGGACTGAGCCACAGCCACTGCGTGGCCGGCGGTCGGAATGGAGGTGTCAGTTGCCCGTTGGTCCAGCGCCACGGTGATCACATCTGCGACTGGAAGGCCGCCGGCCTTCACGAAGGCAACGACGTCCTGGGTCAGATCTACTGAGATGGCGAGGGCAACCGCGATGTCGCGACCCTGGTCGACGGCGAGCGTTGAGGTGACGAGCGGTTCGATCCGTTGAGGTGTGGCATCGGTGGACCAAAGATCTCGACCCTGACGGCGGATGAGTTCGATGTTGCGGACGCGAGGAAGCGCAGCACCCACTGCGAACAACGTGGCCAGACGTGCGGCCCCTCGCACCAGAACACGCTGGACGCCCGACGCAGCCAGTTCCTCAGCTGTCGCGGCCAACTGCGGCTGCATCGTGGACTTGTAGGCATCCGGATCGATTGTCCGGCGACGTCCTGCGGGGCTGTCACCCTCGAACAGGTCGACCCAGTCCAGGACCGCCACCGCATCCTCCGGCGTCGGATCTCGAGCCAAAGTCTGGACAATGAGTACGTCCGCCGCTGGAGCGGTCTGGAGGTCCAACTCGGCGATGTCCTGCGCTAGTTCGTCCGGATGCAGGCGGCGGACGCCCTCAAGCACCCACCGCCTAGCTCGGTCGATCCCCAGCCGCAGCGACGCTTCATCTGACTTCATCCCGAGAGCAGCCATGAGATCGGCAGCCCTGTCTGCTTCCGCCGCGTAGGTGCGACTTAGCCGGAACTCGAGCGAGCGGAGGAGATCGATGAGCTCCGTCTCGGACACCTGGAGGTGAGCCGCCCACGCCTCGCGGACAGCTCCGAGATGGGTGCCCGCGGGGGCATGCTCCATGGCGGGGATGAGCAGGCTGGTACGGCCGTCGAGCGCGGTGAAGGTCGAGTCAGTGGAGTCTGCCAGTCGGTTGGTGACTAGCACGAGATGCGGGGACGGTTCCGTCTTCCGGAGTTGTGTCCAGGTGGCGAGGAACTTCTGAAGCACGCTGGTTCCGCCGGGTCTCTTCTGGCTGGTGAAGTAGGCGGCGTTCAGGGGGGTCGAGCCGTCGACTGCGTAGCGAACCTGGGTGAACACGCTGGGCTGCGACGCGTACCGAACGACGATGTCGTCAGCGTTGCCGGCCCCTACGGCCTCGAGCTCGAGCGAGACCAGGTCGCTGCGGTGCAGCAGCGCGCACAGAGCAGCATTCCATGCGAGTAGGTGCTGGAAGTCGTCTCCGCCCTGCCGTGAACCGCTGGCACTTCGGCGCCTGTCAGACGGAGTCATCGGTCGCCTCCACGCAGGTCGAGGGCAACGGGACAACGTCGCACGGAGTCACCGTTGGGCGCCGAGTAGAACCCGCTGTCGCCAGTCCCACGATCCAGCCTCGGACTTCGACCGTCCTCCACGTGTCGTCCCGAGGGTTGACGATGAGGGAGGCGACGCGGGGGAAGTCCAGCTCAACGTCGGGCAGGAACCTCCGGTAGGTGCGGACGTCTCGGTCACTCGGTGAAGCCGGTCCCCGGGGGTGGGTGTGCCACTCCCCGAGCCAGACGCTCCCGTCCTTGGCATAGGCGGCATCTGCCAGGCCACTGGCGTGTTCGAGATCTCGTTTGAAGTTCGACCGAGACCGGTGCGCTCGTGGTCCCGGGTCGCCAGCAATAGTGATGATGACGGAGCCGGGCTCGCCCGAGTCATGCCCAAGGAGGATCCCGCCGGTCTCCCTTCCGTCGCTGGAAGCTCGCGACTCGCTACGGATGGCAGCTAGGGCCTCCTCTGTGATCTGGATCACGCCGCGGCGCATGTCGGACAGTCGGGTTTACTGGCAACCATCGGCGACCAGCGGACGTCCCCGGTGCGCTCGAGGTCGAAGGGAGGGGCCACATCGGGAACCGGCTGGAGGCCAACGAAAGCGACATCGCCGGGCAGTCGCTGCTCCCAGTGGCCGGTCTGCTCCAGCAGTGTCGCAACCGCTGCCTTGGCAGCGAGGATCCCGATGAGCCCGAGATCCCCCGCCACGGCCGTCATCGGAAGATGGGGCGTCCCCATCTCGTAGTCCTGATCCAGCCCGGGCTCGGGATCGACTGCGCCTATCTCCGTGAGGTGCGTGCGAAGGCAAAGGAGGCACCCGGTGCCCGGTCGGACCCGGACCACTTCCCCGAGTGCACCGCTCTCCAGCACGCAGGCCAGCACGGCAGGAACGTCCGCTCTGCGGGCCAGGTGGTTGATGACACGTCGCGAGACGACTCCGTCGGTGGCGCCTACGACCACGTCGCTCGCGGCGAACAGCGGTCGGATCTGGTCGGCGGCGTAGACGACGTTCAAGGGATGCCGCCCAACGATGACACCGGGGAACCGAGCTTCGAGATGTTCCGCCATCGCATTCACCTTGAGGCGACCAAGATCGCGGGCACCTAGTCGATGGCGCACCAGGTTGTGCTCCAACAGGCGATCGGGGTCAACGAGGTCGATCCGGCCTACCGCATAGCTGGCCAGGCTCTCGGCTACAACGGCGCCGATACTCCCGACGCCGATAACGACGGCCCGACGTTGGGCGAGGTCGCTCACCGGCCACGCCCCCTCGAGGAAGTCGAGGGGTGCTCTTCCTGCGACCAGCCCCATGATCCCTGGCCTTGCTTCCTCCTGGCTCACCCACCAGAGGGACCAACGTGCCGGTCCGTCGGCGTCGGCCGAGTATGTAAGCACCGGCATGGAACGGTCCGCGGTCGGGAGTCGCCACCCTCCGATGATGTGTTGCTTGAACCCGTCGACGGTCAGGGACGCATCCCTGTTCATCACTGGCCGGTGCAATTCTGTGAGCTCGGGGTTGACCCGGTACCAGCATCCGATCCCGGGAATCTCGTCTGCGTAGTGAAGGAAGTGCCCCGACTCCCAGGTTGAGGGTGCAGGAAGGCGCATGCCTTCCTTGCGGCTGATGCCGGATACGACCAGTAGCCCCTCGGCCTCGCTGCTCCTGGCGTTGAAGATTCCCCATGTTGCGCCCCATCCTTCGATGCGGTCAGCGCCCTCCCTCGAGAGCAGGACCATCGGCAAGGAGGTCAACTGTTGGTCCTCACGGAGGCGTCGATGCTGAAGAGATGGTCGAGTGCGCCATCGCCTGCGATGCCAGACTCCGTCATGGCCGTGCGGATCCCACGCTCGAGGAGCAGGTACTCCAGGAACCACGCCGAAGCCTTCACCGCGATCTCGCTGGCGGAACCGGTGCCGTCCCAGTCGCTTGCCTGTCGGAGCAGACAGAGGGAACCGTCACCGTTGAGGTGCCAGTCGTGCAGCGACCGGTAGGCCAGATCGGGCACCGGATCCAGCGGGTAGATCCTCGGTTCGACCATGGGGAACGACTGCTCGTAGTGGACCAAGACCAGGAAGGACCGATCTCCCAAGAACGCCCCCAACTCCGACGGCTCTGGGCGCTCGAATGGCCAGCGCGGCAGGTGACCGCGCCAACCGCCGGACGGGGAATCGTCCTGCCACTCAAGCCCGGGAGCCACCACAGGCATGAGGCGGTGCTCTCGCTCCAGTACCGCTGGCTCCGCAGTGATCCAGGAAATGGGCTCGAAGTCCATCAGCCCTGGGGAGCGTCGCGGATCGGCCGCTTCGGGGCGGCGGTTGTCACAGCCAACCCAGCCGCCGCCGTTGCAGCTGTGGTTGCCGCTCCGCTACCCGAGCAGCCGCAGATGGGCTCTGGGTAGATGTCACCGAACACCTGGTTCCAGAGGCACATTGCGGTGGCGCCCTTATCCTGCTCGTCGGCGTACACGGCTCGCCATGCGAGGTCGGCCGCCGCAGCCAGGAGATCGCTCGCCTTCTGACGGTCGAGGTCCGGCTGAATCTCTCCACAGAGGCCGGCGGGGTCGCAGACGGGCGAGAGGACGGCGGTCCGGGCGGCGGCGAAGAACCGCTTGAGTGCCTGCGGGCGGTCGTCAACCGGGAGGTGGGTCAGCGCCAACACCTCGATGACCAGCGGCTTCATGACCTTGCCCTGGTCGGTGTTCCACCTCCGGAGAACTCGGACCAAGCGAGCGAACTGGTTCCACTCCGCGTGTCGCCGAGCGACCTCGCCGTTCAGATGCTCCGGGTTCGACAGGATCCACTCACGGTTGAGCCGCTCCGGGATCAGGAGGACTCCGCCCGCCTGGCGGAGCGCGGGCGTGACATCGACCGTAAAGGGGTCAGTGTCTTCCGGGTTGTCCAGGAAGCACTTGAGGGAGTGATTGTTGAGCCGGGTGAACCGCACCTCCTCCGAGTGACTCCCGGACGATCCCAGGAGATCCTTCACCCGCCCTCGAGTGTGCTCGAGCGCTGCCTCGGCAGAGTCCCCTGGAGTNNTTGTCGTGGGACTCGGCGTCGAACACAGCAACGAGGTCCACATCGTGGATCGGGTCGCGCTGCGTTCCGCGGGCGACTGAACCAGTCGGGATGATCTCCACGATGTCGGCAGCTCCGCCCAGGGCCGCTCGGAACACGTCTCGTCGCCTACGGGCCTCCTTGAGGGATTCAGGCGACGCGTTCACCGTCGCCTGGAGGTCATCGAACCCGCTGTTCACGCTCATCTTGTCTCCACTGCCGAAATGCCACGATTGGAACTACACCCATGTTATCCTGCCGGGTTTGGTCGAGGCCGAGTGGACCGCACCAACGCCTCATTTCGACGGTCCTCGGCTGTCCGCCGAGGGCGCGAAGGTGCCGCCGACATTCGCTCTGGCAGGCTGGCGCCGGCCGCCGTGCGGCATGTCTTGTGACGCGGACCGTAGGACTATGCGCAGAACCCAGCCTGGCGGGCCGGGGCGCATCTACGCTGCCCAGGACTCGAGTGGTGGGGAGAAGTGCCGATG
>PLTL01000131.1 GCA_003164475.1 Candidatus Dormiibacterota bacterium
GAAGTGAGGTGACCGCCGGGCACCTGGCCGAGCAGCGGAGGACGGCGCTGGCGAGCTTCGCCGAGGATCAGGACGGGGGCTGGGTGCCGCCAGCCCTGAGCTTTCCAACTGCGGGGGAGGGGCCGTAGCGGGCGACTACTGCCGGTTTGCGTGCTCGTTGATCGTGCCAGTTTCATGAACGTTCACAGTAGGCTCGGTGCTGAGGAAGGTGTCACGAGCCGCAAACTAGCCGTCGGGTGCGGCGGACTTGAACCTGTACCCGCCGGTAGCTAGCGGTCCATAATGCAGTCGCGTTTGGCGCAATGGTCCGATTGGCGGGAGTGGGGTGTTCCCTATGGAAGCCAAGCTCAAGCATCTTGAGTTCATCCAAGCAGTGATAAGCCGCATGGCCACGAACTCGTTTCTCTTCAAGGGTTGGGCGATCACCATAGCGGCCGGCCTCTCCGCATTCGCGGCCGTGGATGCCAGGATCGTTGCGCTGCTAATTGCCGTGGTCACGACCGTGATGTTCTGGGGTCTAGATGGCTACTATTTGTGGCTTGAACGTTGCTTCATTCGGCTTCACTGTGAGGTTGCTCGCAAGGCTGAGGCCGATATTGACTTCAATATGACCCCCGATAAGACAGACGCAACTCAACGTTGGTTCAAGACCTGCTGGCGCCCTCATCTATTTCTCTTTTACGGCGGCCTGGTGGTGATCGAGGTGGTGGGTCTCGTTACGATCAAGGGCGGATGAGGCATGGCCCGGCGAGTGTACTTTGGGTTCAAGTACGAAGACGTCTCCCGCGCCATGGTTGTGCGGAATAGCTGGGTGATCGCAGGGCAGCGGGCCGCAGGCTTCTACGACGCCGCGGAGTTCGAGACGCTCAAACGAAAGGGCGACCCGGCTATCAAGGCGTGGATCGATGACCAGCTGCATGGCACAACGGTGACGGTCATTCTGGTAGGGGCGAAGACGTGCCGCAGCCGCTGGGTGAAGTATGAGATCGAGAAGAGCAAGGCGCTCGGACATGGCCTGCTCGGCATAGACGTGAGCAAGATTAAGGATCTAAGGGGTAACACGTCCGAGAGGTGTGGACAAATCCCAGTCGGTTATCCCTTCTACCTCTGGTTGAAGGACCATGGGTACCAGAACCTTGGAAGTTGGGCGGAGAGGGCCGCCAAGGCAGCGGGCAAGTAACGGTGGAGAGTGGATGTAGATGAATCAGATGTCAGCAACTCGTGCCTCTCAGGTGCGAATCCAGCGCATCGCCGAGAGTGAGGTTCGGAAAAGTGCGGACCCCGCGAGACACAAGTGCTTCGTGTCGTATCACGTCGCGGATGATCAAGAGGTTGCCCAGTTCATAACGGACTACGGAAGATTGTTCATACCCACAGTGGTTGGCGTAACAGAGGACGACGACTTCGTCGACAGCACCGACACCGCGTATATCATGAACGAGATTCGCGAGCGATATCTCAGTGACTCTACTGTCACGATCGTCATGGTGGGACGCTGCACTTGGGCGCGAAGGTTCGTCGACTGGGAGATCTACTCAACTCTGCGCACCTACAAAAACTATCCGATCAGCGGGCTCATGGGCATTGCGCTTCCCTCGGTGGCAAACGATCTCACGAAACAGGCGCCCGCGCGCCTAGCCGACAATGTTGATGACCACAAGAAGTACGCGAGATGGTGGAAGTACCCGAACTCTGCGCAGGATGTCAAGACATGTATCGAGGACGCGTTTCAGGCTCGGTCAAACAGGACTCCCCTGATCAATAACACTAGGGCGCGGAAGGAGCGTAGTTCTCAATGCAGTTGACTGGAAGGGGTCGGCCGTTCGAGCGCGGTGGCTGGCGTGACTGAGAACCTACCCGACCTGCCGGGATGCGAGTTCTGCGACATCGCTCAGGGGCGCGCTGATGCTATCGTCGTGTGCGAGTCCAAGAGTTGTCTTGCGTTCTTCCCGACGAAGCCGGCCGTGCTTGGCCACACGTTAGTCGTGCCGCGGTCACATGTGCAGGACCTGTGGGATGTTAGGGCGCCGCTCGACGAGGCCTTGATGGCGATGGTGTTGCGGGTAGGAAGAGCTCTTGAAGAGGTTGTCCACGCCGAAGGGATGAACCTGATTAGCTCAGCCGGGGGCGCTGCTTCGCAATCCGTCCTTCATCTGCACCTGCACGTGGTACCTCGGTGGCGGGGGGACAGGATTGGTGACATTTGGCCACCTCCAATACCATCGAGTGAGGCTGTAAGGGAGGATCTCGCGGAGTTGGTTAGAGCTCAGTGCGGGGGTGCGGCTGAGCCATAAGCGCGCCGTGGCCCTTAATGCCAGGGCTTTGTCACACTCAGCGTGATGGCTAGGGAAGCGGCGCCGCGTGGCCGAGGGCGTCCACCGCGGCCGCCGGTATGCGGGAAGGGTATCGGGGATATGGCGGCTAATTCGCGGCATTTCCGCTCCAAATGACGCGGGGGTTCACCCAAGTCCGAAAGGAACTGGTCGGTGACGGCAACGAGCATGGCGACCTCTAGCTTGGCCGCGCCTGAGGACGATCTAGGGGTCAGTCGGTCGGCGCGATCGAGGCGCCTGCGTCGCTGAAATCGCGCACTGCCTTGGCCGCTTCCTGCACCTGGAGCATTGCCTGCACAGTGGCGGCCGCCTCGACCGACGCCTCGGTCAAGGCGGTGGTGTTCGCGGTCCGTCGCGCTGCGACGAGGGCCTCCAGAGCGCGACTGAAGCTGGCCATCTCGGCCACCGCCCTTCGCGTGAGCGGCGCCCGGTTGCGAGGCATGACCTCGTTGAGACGCCGCTTTACCACCCGGAGAATGCGTAGCCCGGTGGCGAGGGCGTGCGGCTCGTCCGTAGGGGCGATCCGAGCTGCAGCGAAGTGGGCCATGGTGAGGGGGAGCGTCACCAGTGCCGCCTCGTCGCGCTCTGTCCAGCGCGCCCCGCTGCTGAGGAGCCACTTGGCACCGAACAAACCCACCAGCGGCAGGCGTTCTGGGAGATCGCTGGTGTCGATTGCCTCGATCTCCGCTCGGTCGAACGTGACCGGCCGCAACCCTTCGAGGCTCAACGTAATCTGGGTAGCATCTGGATGAGCCCCGAGCGCCGCGGGGACGACAGCGAGCATGCCGGACGTGTCTGCCGCTGCTGCGGCGCTGACGGGTGCGGCCCTGATGGTGACGTGACCGCCGTGGTCCGTCACGACGGGGTTGCGGAGGCCCGCCATCCCTGCGACAAGCTCCACTCCGGCGGCCTCCTCGTCGAGAGTGCCCCTGTAGCTGTTCACCGCTGCGGCGAGGGTGGGGTCGTCGGTGAGCCAGAGCCAGGGGAGGACCGTCATCTGCATAGCCAGCAGCAGTTCCTCGAGCGACGCCAGGGCTTCGAGGAACTCGTCGTCGGTAAGGTGATCCGTCCGCTCGCTGACCACCCGGCCAGCCTCCGCCCGCCGCTCGGTGAACACGATCCCGTCGTCGACCACCTCGACGTTCGCATGAGCGCTTGCATTCCGGTACAGCATGTCCACCGCGTCTTGGAAGAGCTCGCCGTGCCGGCTCAGTTCGGTGAGGACCTCTCCGGCCTGGATGGCATCCACGACCTCGCGTTCGTAGCTGCCGTTCGCCTCGTGCCGATGAGCGCGCGCGGCGCAGAGGATCGGTGCCCCGAAGTCGCGGAGCGGACCCTCTACGAATTGTCGGTAGGCCTCGGTCGCCGAGCGCATGGTGTGGTGACGAGGGGCGTTCGTTCCTACCTCTCGGCCCAGGCGCTCCACCTCGAGCTGGATCCCGCGCAGGCCCCGGTGAACGCGGTCGACGAGGAGTTTCCTGTCTTGCGCCCATGCGGCGGGCGCGACCGCGTCGAGCAGCGGCCGGAGTGTCTGGGCGCGACGGACCAGGAGGTGGGCGTCCACGACGAGAGCACTGAGGACGAGATCAGGCAGCAAGCCGACCGCGCGCTCGTTGGAGAGGTCGGCGACCCCGGGAATGTCGCGGAAGCCCTGCCTGATGATGTCGGCGCCCGCGGCGATCGTGGTGGGCTCTTCGTCAACACTCGACCAGGCGAGCGCGGCGATGTCGAGACTCCCGTCGGCCTGGAACGGACCGTCGGGAGGGTAGTGAAGCATGCGTTGGAGCAGGGCGTTCACCCGCTGCGCGTGCTGTAGGCCGGTGGTGGCGGCCGCGTACCCGTCCGCCTGGTGGCCTTGAGCAGATCCGGAGTTCGGTGCCGTGATAGCGAGGGTGCTGATCATCTCGGCGCCGACTGCGGAAGCCAGGGTCCGGACCAGTTCGCGGTGGACCGCCCTCAGCGCAAGGGGTGGCAGCCCGTCCCGGAGAGCCGTGACCTGGTCGATGTTCGTCCTCAAGATAGCGACGAGCGACTTGAACGCGTCGATGGAGCCCGTCTGGCGCGGATCCCAGGTGCAGGATGGGAAGAGCGTCATCAGTGCGCGATCGCGCTCGCGCAGAGTGTCAATGGCTCGCTGCATCGCGGTGATGTGCTCCCCGTACGATGGGGGAACTCCCCGAGATGGGAAATGGAGTAGCGAGGCCGTGAGCTGCTCGGTGCGCTCGTGAAGGCGGGTGAGGCCACCCTTGAACGCCTCCCTGCGCCGCTTGACGGCGGAAGGCTCGAAGTCCAGCCGGACCTCATAGTGGGGTCGGCCGGGATGATGGCCGTGGCCCATCTCGGTCTGGGATGGTCCCGCACCCTGCGTGTCCACGTCCTGTAGTGTGGCGCGACCAACGGTGGGGTCGGAGGCTTGGGTGGTGTGTGGCGACACCGGGAAGAACTCGGCAGCGCGGTGAGGCCGGTGGGGCTAACTTCGGGCGGCGCAGGGCGGCTACGCGCTGAGCCAGGCATTTGGTCAGGCACGGGGCGCCGGTTAAGCCCGACAGCGAGTGCTGGCTGACCCCCGTCTGCCCGTCCCCGACGATGTCAGCGCCCTCCGGACCAGCCTGATCGGCCCGGAGCTAAGGAAGGTGTCGTCAGCCGCAAAGTAGAACGTGCAGCTCGTCGACCGTGGCTATGAGCTAGCGCGCCTCATCGTCCCCGATCGAGAGCCCGATGGGGTCGATCAGAGGAGGCGCAGTGCCGCTACCAACCTACGATGCGGCACTTCTCCAATCTCACCTTGCGGCTGGTGCCACGGACCCGAGCACTGTGCCGATGCGGTCCGACCGGCTCCGAGAAAGGTCGGCCGCGCCGCGGAGCTCCTACACCGTGATCGGGAATACGCCATCCCTGACGGCGTCGGCGACCGCCTTCAACGTCTTCCAGTCCCCCTCCGCCTCCCCAATCGTTGGGCGAGCCTGGAGCTGGTCCGCGGTGTGGGCATGGGGCCACATCCGCTCGCACGCTCGGTCGAAGATCGGCTGGAGGATGCGCACCGACTCATCGACAGCGGTGCCGTTCACTCGGCTGAGGGCATCGATAGAGATGTTCGCTCGGTGGCGCTTCACCGATCCTTGGAGCAGCTCGTCCTCGACGAACGCCTCAATCCAGCCCCGTATGTGACCGTACGCTGTGGCGATCAGGTTGGACCGAACAGTGCCCGATTCCGCCTGGGCGTCCTGCAGCGTCTTGTTGATCCGACCGGTGAACGCCTTAACCGTGTCCATGCGTGGATGGGATCCCCGGAGGACGAGCCCAACCTTCTCGTCCTCGGCGACCACTTCGTAGAAGCTGCACTGGCTGCGGCGGGAGGACTGGTCGAAGGCGTCGAGCAGTTTGCTGGCGAAGTACAGGTGGTGGGTGAAGACGATGACCTGCTGATCGGCGCTGAGATTGACGATGCGCTCGGCAACCTCGTCCGCCCGTCGAGCGTCGAGGCTAGTGATCGGGTCGTCCAGGATCATCGGGGCGGAACTCGGCCGCATCGACAGCTCGGCCAAGACGTCGGCCAGGGCGATGACCTTCTGCTCCCCTTCCGACAACACCTCGCCGAGACGATGGTTGGCCCCGACCGACTTGTGCCGCAGCGTCGCCGCCTGTCGTCCGGGGAACTCCAGCCGGACCGGGGGACAGTTGAGCAGTTGACATTCCCGCTGGAACGCCGACTCGAAGGCGCTGTTAAGTATCAACCGGGTGGCGTCCTTCATTGCATCTGTCACGCCACGTAGCAGTCCCTGGAACGTTCGCAGCACGGTATCTGCCAGGTCCACCCACTTCGCGGCCTCGACATGCTCGACAACGGCCTGGAGGAGTGGGCGGAGGGCGCGCCGATCCTCCAGCTCAAGCAAAGCCGCCCTGGCCTCGGCCAGCTGCGTCTCTCGCTGTGACACCTCGGTCGACAAGTCACGGACCGAACGAGCCGCTGCCTCCCGTTGCTCGTCGAGCAGCCGGCGATCTTCACGGAGCTGTCCCACATTGGCGTCGATGTCCCAGGGTTGGCGCTCAGACAGCCGGCTCCGTTGACGAAGCGCCAGCCTCCGGATGTGCATGACGGGCGCGGTCACCGGTCCGCCGTCGCCGTTGCCATTGGCTGTAGGTTCTACCGGAACGGGCATCTCGACGACATCACTTACCAGCGCTGCCAGCGATTGCCGCGCCGTGCGCAGAGTCGCCTGAGAGTCGTCGACGAGGTAGCTCGTGTACTTCTGGATCAGCTCGCGCGAGCGATCATCGAGGCCCTGGCGACAATAGGGGCAGTCGGCGGTGCCGTCGGGAAAGGTCGATTCAAGGTGAGCGGCCCCGTACTGATGCCCTGCGGTGATGAATGCCGTCCATTCGGCGCTGAAAAGCCCCGGCAGGTCGTCACCGGCGAACAGTGCTTCGCTGACATCCCGAACGCGCTTCTCTCCTGTGGCGACATTTCGGATCGCGCTCTCGTACTTCTCGGGGTCGAATCCGAGGAGCCGGTCGGCGAGCCCGATCGCCGATACACACAACGACTGCGCGGCACGTGCACCAGCGAGCTGCACCTGCTGACCCGCGTTCTCCAGGTTGCGCACCCGGTCCCGCAGGGTCGTCACCCGGTCGTCCTCGTTGGCGACGGGCTCGGCGAGGCGCCGCAACTCTGCGATGTCGGTTGATGCGCGTAGGGATTCCACGATCGAGAACTGTGGCGTCCCCCGTCGAAAGCGGCTCAGGAAGGGATTGCCCTTCGGGGCCCGTTGTGCTCGCTCGGCAACGAGCAACTCACGGACGCGCGACAGTGCTTCGTGCACGTACTCGAACAGTGCGATGTCGGCAGGCGTGTAGAGGTACTGGAGGTCGTCGTCGACGTGGAGCGGAGCGGCGGGGGCGTCAAAGACGCACATCCTGCCGAGGGCCGGCACCGGAGGAGCGCTGTCCCGCCAGGCATACGACTCCCGGTGCGATCCGAGCGAGTAGTCGATGGTGGCGGTAGGCGTTCCCGGTGAACTCGTGTACACATCCGGGAGGACCTTGGCTGCGCTCCGTGCTCCGGCCGCCTGCTTGAGCACTCGGGCGTATCCGGTCTTGCCCGAGGCATTCTCGCCAAAGACGACGGTCATTCGATCGTTGAATGCGATCTCCTGCCCGTCCACCAGGCGGTTGACGTTCCGGTTTTCGGCGATCCGCAGCAAGCGGAGTGGCGGGGCATCATCCGCCGGCGCCTCGGTGATCTCGATCGTGGGGGCTGAGGCGGGCCTGGCATCGCTCAGCCTCTTTTCAGCCATGAGTTGGTGGAGTGCCAATCCCATGGTGGTGGCGTCGAGGGCCGAGCGCCGTGTCAGCACCGTCGACGTAACCGCACGGACCCACCCGTCCTGACCGTTGGCCCACGACGCGAGCGCTCCAATGGCCGAGCCCTCGACGGCGATCGGTCGGCCAGCCAGGGGGGAAGTAGGGTTAGCGTTCGTCATGCTGGCCTAGCTGATCTTGCGTGTTCGTGACGGCGAGCCAAACATCAGTGCGAAGGATACCGCCCGCCGGGAAGGCTCGACCAGAGCGGGAGGACCCAGGCCGCGCGAGGAGGACTGCGGGGATAGAAGGGCCAGTCCCACGAAACACGTCAGCTTTGCCCAGCGGTCGTTGTGAGGTTCGAGCTGGGCGCTAAGCCCCCCCAGGTTGGAGTATCGATCCTTCTGGCCCGCTCGCCACGATCGGCTCACCTGGCACTCGTGAGCGCCGATCAACCCCGCACACGAGTTGCCAACAGGTCCAGCGCCGTGGCGCCGTGGCGCCGTGATACAATCCCGCACCATGGCGCCGCCGCTAGGGCCCGAGGAGTGGACCAGGGTGAATATCTCGTTCACCCCAGAGCAACACGATGCGCTCCGCCGATACGCCTTCGACTACCGGACCACAATAGCCGCCACAGTGC
This sequence comes from Candidatus Dormiibacterota bacterium, assembly GCA_003164475.1. The sequence continues at coordinate 8,275 of PLTL01000131.1, forward strand.
GTGACCTCGTTGAAAAGTGGCGTGCACAGCTTCCTCAGCAGGAGCTTCCCATTGGCCGTCGCTAATCGCACGACACGCTATTCGAAGGCTTCGATCGAGATCGCCCTCCCAGAAGAGACCCGAATAGGCTTGGGACGGTTCGTCATCGATGACTGCCTCAATGTCCTTACCGAACTCGACGATGAGTCGGTCGACCTCGTCATCACGTCCCCTCCATACGATGGACAGGCGAAGTACGGAAATGGCGAGCGGTATGAGCGCGAGTGGTACACCGGGACCTTCCTCTCAGTTACCAAGCAGATCTACCGGGTTTTGCGCCCACACGGTAGTTTTGTCCTCAACTACCGTAGCAAGCGGCACGGCGACGAACGCGGACTCCTCCAGTACGAACTCATCTTCTGGCTACGCGAACAGGGCTTCCTCTTCGCAGAGGATTTTATCTGGGGGAAGCCCTCGCCGCCCCCGGGTCGATTCAATCGGTATCTCAAGGATGCCGTCGAGTATGTCTTTCACTTCGGCAAGACGCCTCAATGGCAGTTCTTCCCCGAACAATGCCTAACGCCAGCTCGTTGGGATGCACGCGATCGCGAAAGGCGCAAGAAACTCGCCCACAACTACGAACGGGTCAACGAACCGTCGGGGCAAGGACGGAAGCGGGTTCAGGCCGGGCCCGACATGGTCCGCCCCAGCACTCTTCTCCTTATGGAGCCCGAGTTCTTGCCCAACCCGACGGAGCACCCGTCTCGCTTTCCAGTTGCCTTACCCGCCTTCTTCATCAACCTCCTAACCAAGTCGGGGCAGCTCGTGGTGGACCCGTTCGCCGGGACTGGAACGACCGCAGTCGCTGCTGAACAACTGGGTCGACAATGGCTGTGCGTAGACACCAACGCAACGTACGCGTCAGTGCTTCCTGAGCGCCTCCGGACTGGACACTGAACGACTCGGTAGTGGCCGTGAGGCTGGGGCCCATTCGCGCCTCAACCAGCAGACGACGTCCCTGTTACCAGCCGGCTCCGAGCGGCGGCTACCCACTCATAGGAGGTAGCCCCGGCAGGAAGGATTCCTCGGGCACGTCGACGCGCACGCTCTGCCAATGAGCTTCGTCGCAAGCGTCACGCGGCAAGTAGCGCTGCATCTCCCCTCCCCCCAGGTGTCCCACCAAACGCACGTCGTCTTCGCCCACGACTCGGCAAACGACGAGCGCCCAATTCGGGTCGACGAGCCCCCGCTCCGCCTCGTTGCGTGAGAGATAGAACACGCTCCTCCCCGTGCTCCGCGTTCCCTTCACCTCAATCCTCCTCGTCGATCGGTCGAGGCGAGGCGCAGTGATGTCGTATCCCAGCTGATCCGAAACCTCACTCACCCGGCGCACGGCGTCCGCCAAGCCGGGAGCACCCGCATCCCGTAACTCGCGCCGACAGCAAGTCACGACGAACGTCTCTGCAATGCCGCCAATCCTGGCTTGCTCAGCCTCCGAATATGAGAGACCCAGTCGAAGGAGCAGACCCTCGCGCGTTTCGGGGTCCAAGGCCTCGCGCAGCGTGGCGCGCGCCTGGTCGGGAATCAGATCCTCTTCGAGAGCCCCGCCCCCAGTGGCAGCCCCTAGCCACAATGGAGTCTGATGCTCAAGGAGTGCCACCAATAACGCCTCGCATCCGTCGACGTCGCTCGCCGCTGCGATCTCCCCTAGCCCCTCCAAAGGAACGAGCACCCCATCGCTTTCACTGAGGACACCGGCGGCGATCAGCACAGCCTCGCCCACGATGAGGTCATCAGATCGATATAGACCTCCGTAGGGCACGAGACGATATGCGGACCTCAGGTCCTCTGCATTGCTCCCGCTCTGATCGATCAGCCGCCCAGTCCGAAGCGCCGAACGCAGTTGGTGTGGCGTGGGCAGCTCCCCATCAAGGAAGAGCCGCCGCTCACGCGTCATCTCCTCCTCGGAGGTGTCTAAACAGAGCATCCACATCGAGATCGTCATCGATCGGCGGCCCGTAGTCTTCGTCATCCGGCAGCGCCATGGAAACGAGATTCGGATCCTCGAGCATCTCGGCCAGGCGCTCCGCCTTTTCGCGGACCCTGCCATCCACGGTCAAGTCGATCGTCTCGGCCGTGAGGAGAAACGTGATCCGAGTTTCCACCCCGGCCGGGAGCCCGAGGCGATGAATCCGATCGACACTTTGCAGATACTGCCCAGCGTTGAAGGTCCGATCGAGATAGACCGCGTCGTGGCACTCGTGATGCAGGCTTATCCCTTCGCTCATTGCCGCGGGGTTGGCCAGCAAAACCTTGCAGGCAGGATCCCCGCGAAAACGCGCTATCTCACTTTCCCGGCTGACCCCGCCCCCGGCATCGTACGCGGGCACTCCCCCATGAATCAGGGCTGGCTGGTATGCGGCAAGTTGCTTCTGAAGCAACTTGAGATTGCGAACGAAACTCGCCCACACGAGGGTCTTGCGACCCGCCTCTGCATTCAGTCTAATCAGGCGCCCAAGCTCTCGGAATTTCGCAGGGATCTCATACTCGTTGTAGTGCGCAAGTAGATCGGCGAGTTCGGAGTCCCTTGGAATCGCCAGTGGCGGGTGCCGGAACACGTCCGGGTCTGCCCCCTCCAGCGATCCTGCGGTGAGGAGCTTCGGATTGGTTGCGGCCTCGATGAGGTACATCACAACGCGCCCCATCTGTGAGAAGTCCACTCGAGACGTCCGACGGAGGGGAAACTGGCCCGCGTACTGGTCGCGAAGAGCGAGGTAGATGGCGCGGTGAATGCCTTCCAGCGGAACGATGATCGCCTTATGGACCACGGGAGGAAGGTCAAGCTCCTCCTTGGTCGTCCGCACGAAGAGCGGCTTGATGGCCGCCGCGACCCGCTGGCCAGCGTCAGCTGCTGGACGAGCCACAAGAGCGTCAGCCGGAAGGATCCGGGCGGCCTGTGTGGGCCAGAGGAAGTCGACGAGCGCGATCAAGTCCCGCGGCGACTGTGGCGCCGGAGTACCGGTCAGGATATCCCTACGTTCTGCGAGGTAGGCGAGGTTCAGGCAGGCCGTGCCCCACTGTCCCTCCCAGCCTCTCTTCATCCGGTGGGCCTCGTCGAGTACGACCATAGTGGGTCGGCTGCCAACCCATCGGGCAAGCACGTCGTAATCGCTCGCCAGTTTGTGGTAGTTCGCTAGGACCACCTCGGCGTTGGACGGGATCGTTCCGCCAACGAACCGGTGAATCACCGGTGGATCTGAGAAACAGTCGGAGGTCTCCTCGAACCATGCCGGAAAGGCGGAAAGTGGTCCGATTACGAGAAGCCGATCGAGCCGTCCAGCTGATCGCTCCGCTTCGTAGATCGCGAGGGCGACTGCCGTCTTTCCTGCACCCGGGACCGAGAAGTTGGCCCCATGAAGCAGGGAGAGCAACTGTCCCAAGTCCCGGGTCTGAAACACCCTAAGCGCCCGATCGAATCGAGTGCCTCTTAGCCGACCAGCTACATGGTCCCCGTCCAGTGGAACAGGACGGTCGAGGACTGCACGGAGGGCCACCTGGTCCGCGTTCGCGTGCTCGACGAGGGAGCGTACGCCATCGCTCAATAGGATGGCTACGGCACTTCGCTGGGCAAGCCTCCCCAGTACTGCGCGCCGCGCCAGGAAACGCTCCAGTGGAACAACCAGGTGCGTAGAGACATTCGCGCCGGATGAACCCCACTCGGACCGGAGCTGTAGCCAGAATTCCTCGGGTACAGCATCACCACGGCGCAGCGACACCGCTGCTCCATCCTCGAGAAGCTCAATTCTGACCCACCGACCGTCCATCACTGTCCGTGGTTGTCAATAAGCTTCTCGAGTGCGGTGACCTGGGTCCTCAGCTTGTTGGTGTGATACTTGAATTTCCCGTTATTGAACCCCGCGGTGTTATGGACTTCCTGGAAGCCCTCCGCAGCCGACCGCGCTCTTGCGACGGCTTCCTCGAGGTCGCGGACGGGCCCACTGAGGTTCCTGGAAGCTCTCTTCCTAGCCTGAACCTCCTCGGCCGCCTCGCCAACCGCCTCGGCTACCTCCTGGAGCAGGCCATCACGATTGCAAGTCTTGCCCGAGGGCAGTTCAACATCCTCCTTACCATAGGACCGAGCCATGAGTGATACGAGGGGAAGGAGGTCTGGGTCGGAACTGGTAGCGGACTCGCCGCCGCCGAGCAGGGCGGCGCCCTCGTCTCTCTGGCCAGGGGGAGTCGCAGCAGAGCTCAGGAGAGTCTCGGGTTCCCCGCCAAGGGAGTCCTTCTCATCTAGGCGAAGCAGCAAGGTGTCAACAGCGTGGCCCGTGTCAATGCTCCGCAATTCCCGGTAGTAGCTCCCCGCCAGGAGACCGATGATACGGCTGTTCCTCACGCGCTCCGCGCCATCTGGGTCAGACCCCTTTAGCGCCTGATCCTTGTCGTCTAGGTCTATCAGCGCCTGACGCTTGTCGTCAAAGAAGGTGAGCGGAATGGCTCCTTCACTCAGGCCCTGGATATGGCGGATGGCCGCGTACAGTCGCACTGACTGCCGGACGCGCTCCTTGCCTCGCCTTAGTTCCTTCTCGTCACTCGATGCGGCCCAGTTCAGAGCCTTGGCGGTCTTCTCCTCACTGTAGCCATGCGTATTGAGTAGCTCGTTGATGAAGATGAGCTCATTAGTAAACGTGTAGTCTTGTTTGAAGTCGAGCCGTACTTGTAGCTCCAGCTCCAGGCGATCTATCGCGTGCTCGTCAGCGTCGCTTGGAAGAACGGCAGCGCGGATGTAGTCGAAGCCCAATTCCCGGAGAGCAACCAGCCGGGTATTGGCATTCACAAGGAGGCCGTCGCGCGTGACGACTCCCGGGTCCCGCTGACCGTATTCCGAGAGATTGGCCTTCAGAGGCTCGAAGCCTTCGGTGACTTTGAGAAGTGTGTAAATGACGAGCTGCGCTTCGTCGGAGAATGGGGCATCATGGACGACCTGTCGCTGGGGGTGGCTCTCCAGTTGTGACCTGATACGGTGGCTGTGTGGGTTGAGCAGTACAGCGTCAACCGGCACGCTTATCACAGGGTACGGCCCCCCCTGACCGTCCTTGTATGGCAGACTGATGGCCTCCTTTGCGGAGCCTTCCTCGACGAACGCGAGCATCGCCTTCTCGATGGCCTCGCGCCTCGCTTCCAGCGTCATAGTCATGGTCGGGTCCGGCCTCCCATCTAGCAGCCTAACGTGAGCGCAATGTCATTCGCGAGTTCATCCAAGGACCGTTCAGAGTAGAGGCGGCCACCGAAGCTGGCGGCCAGTGCGGCGGTCTCATTGCGCGCTGCCCATCCAGGTCCGGCCACGACCACCGCTATCGGCAGCCCGTCCGCTCGCTTCATGGCGCGCAAGCGACTGGCGTTCTTACTCGCAGTACCGCTGTCTCGAGCCGTCGAGAAGAGCACGCCGTACCCGGCATGCTCGTCGGAGTCCAGCGCGATGAGACCCATCTGCCGGTCGCAACCACTGACGCTGACGATTTCCCTCGGGGTCGTGGTCCCTCCGATGCTAGAAGAACGGAGATAGCTGATCCCGCGGGTTGCGAATTCGCGACACAGGCGGTCAGCAAGAAGGGGCGCCAGCTTACTCGAGGTGCGGTTTCGGTGGGCTAGCCATGCGCCGCCGGCGGCTCGCTGGCTCAGTAGGATTTCATACGGCACGCCGGCCGTTCGGAATGCTTCGACGGCCCCCCAGCCGCCGCCCTCTACACCTTTGCCCGGCATCAGTTCTATTGGCCGAGTCGGAACGGCACCGGGGACGTCGGTGGTGACGTCTCCCCGCACAATGGCTTCGAATACAGCGAAGGCCCGCCTGATCTGTGACGGTCCAAAAGGTCCTGCGGCGCTGCCCGGCAGATCCCCGACACGCTCAGCCAGCTCCTTGTAGGAGACACCGGCCACGGCGCACAGCGCTTCCATGGTGAACGGGTCAGCCCGCTGGGCAGCGATTACTGCGCTGGCAGTTACGCTGCCGAGCGAGCCCCCTGGGCTCCGAGAGGCGAGCAGCTCCAGGGCCGCGCGAAAGCGCGCCGCCGGAACGATGGCATCCTCATCAAAGAGAACGGTCCCACTGTCGAGATCCGACGTGGCGACGAGCCGCGCGAGGCGCCGGAGCGCGCGCTCCCCTTCCGGGTCGTCGAGTCCGTGGAGGACGACCGCCCGCAGAAGGCGGTGCAGGTCCGTTCCCTGTTCGATGGGGTGGTCGTCGGCAAGCCAAGAAAGGGCCTCTTCAATCGTGGCACAGCCCGTCGCTTGAAGCAGAACTCGGGAACCGGTCGGATCAGCGATCACGCCGGGTACACGGTAGCGCTGACCTGGCACGGATTGGGAGGTCACCACTCTTCGTTCCAAATAAGCCGAGCGGGCCAATCCAAGCTAAAGGCACGTTCCTCCGGACCCTCACCCTCTCACGACCGGGCTCACGGGCACCCTAGACCGCCGGCAGCCCTAACTCTTGCCTCAGCGAGGCTACACCGGCGTCCGATCCGAGGAATCCATGGCTGAGCGCCATGCCTTCGATACCATCCACGGCGAGCTGGGCCGCCTCCTTCTCTACGAGAGGCCCGGCCACTTGCGCAGCGAATCCCCAAGATGTACCGACGTCCTCAGGAGGCGCGCCAAGGGATGCCAGGTCCACGAGGTCAGGGAGACTTCCGCCGGGTGCTCCAGGGGTATACACCCCGTTTTCGGCCCTAGGAAACGTCTGTATGTGTATCTCCGCTCGCTCTGGCTGGGCCTCCGGTGGGAGCACGGCCGCAACTACCTGGGGAATGATCGCCGTCGTCAGAACCAAACCATCACGAAAGAGGGCCGCGACCTCGCCCAGCCTCACTGCACCAACTCTTGAGATTGCAACGTCCAGCGTGATCGTCGCCGACCCCCCGTCGTGAACGCCCAGGGGAGGCAGACTCACAGCGATAAGTGCGGAAATACCCCTGGTGGCGTCGCCGCCGAGCCGGTAGAGAGCGTAATCGCTCGACTGGTGATCTGGCGTCGGCATCCACTCCACCAGCGGCTCCTGAGAAGGAGCCTCGCCCGCATGCTCGTGTGGCAGGACCCAGGCTGGCGGGCCGAGCGCCAGCCCATGAAGGCGAGAGCTGAAGGGTGACACTCTCAGCGCGGTGACCAGGGCGTCGCGTTGGGATCTCCGAATCATTCCACAAGCGTCCCACGAGGCCGGCCCGAGAGTGGCGGCGACACGCAGCTGAAGGGGAGGAACCAGGGACCACCCCCACTGGGTCGTTTGGCGAGGCGCAAACAGATGCATGCCGGCACGGGTGGGGCGCCCGCGACGCGCAGCCACCTGATCCAGCCTACCGAGTCGATCCGTGATGTCTGTTAGGAATTCATCTGCGCCCGCGGTGTCGATGATGGTTGCCTGGCGTTGCGCGATAAGCCGGCGTGCTGGTTCTGTGAGATCCGCTCGATACGTTGCCCAGAACGTGGGATATCGCCGCGACGCACTGGCAGCCAATGTCTCGGCGAGGGCCGTATCCCACTCGGCTGACCACCCGACCACGAGTAGGCCAAACTCGTCGAACACTCGCCGCAGCAGGCTCCTCCAACGGGGCGGGTAGGTGGCCAAATCCTCCGGCCCGATCCGAAGTCCAAGGGTCGCGTAGTCGCCGTTAGGCTTGAGGACGGTGAGGCGGGTGTGTGGAAGTGGGGTCATTCCTCCTACGGCTCGAGGACTGGCTATGACCTCGGGCGCGAGGCCCACCTCTTCTAGTGCTCTCTCGATGAGAGGATCGAAGTTCGTGGTCACGATGAGGCGCACCCGTCCGGACTCACACATAGCGGCAAGGGCCCTGTGCGCGGGCGTAGGGACCGCAGGGCGCCCCTCCACGACTCGCGGCTCAAAGTACTGCCGGATCAGATTTCGCCTGGCCAGGCGGGTGGTGGCGAGCGCCGCAATGAGCGTTTCGAAGCGCGGTTCGCCCCGCCCCTGCAACACCCACCATAGTTCTGGTTGATCGTAGTGGTCCCCGAGGTCGGCGCCCTCGGCAGCAGCGATCCTGCGGATGAGGTCCTGCACGATCTCCCAGCCAGTGGGTATGCCGGCCGCCCTCGACATTCCGCTTCCAACCAGAACGGCATAGACGCCCGGCGCAGCGTGAAAGGAGGTTGCGAGGGCGACCCGGGGGTCAACACTTGCCGTCGGAACTGGCACGGCCGTGAACGATGACATGTCCCCGGAAGGTTCGGCTAGGCGCCTGACCTACGTCAAGGGGCAGAAGTGGCTGACGTCGCGCAGCTCCCCTCGGCCCGGTCGCACGGTAAGGGGCGCATGGCCATTGCGCCCCCAACGACCGGCACTCGTGGGCTGGCCACACTCAGTTCCTGCACTCGACAGCCGGCGGCGACGGTCGGGTGCGTTCGGGCCAGTGCTCGGTTCCTTGTCACCAGGGGCAAACTGAGCTAGGCGCTCGCGATCAGACTGGCAAGTCGAGCGTCAGAACTGCGGACCGCGCGGCTCGGGCCTCGGCGTGGGTGCGGGGGACGGTCCTGTGCCGGGCGCGTCGCCCTGGCGCCTCACGACCGCACGGCGGCTGAGCTGCTCGTTGTCTTTGATGGCCTGCCGAACCGCGGCGAGTGGATCCGCGGGCGCAGCCGTCGAGTCGGACGATGCCGGCACGCTGGCGGGCTGCGGGGTGGTGGGCGCCGGTGCCGGGCCGGCGGAGGTTTGAGCGGGGGCGCCGACTCCGGGGTTGACGCCGCGTTGGCGGAGCGCGGTGGCGACGATGCGCTCGGCTTCGGGCCGGTCCAGCCCGTGCTCCTC
>PLTL01000292.1 GCA_003164475.1 Candidatus Dormiibacterota bacterium
ACCAACATAATTTGCAAGGCCTTGCTCGAAGCGGCCCGTGACTTCTCCTCGCCCCTGATCGATGACGTCGCCATCATGGCCATACGCCGGGTCTGACCGGCACCGGGCGCGGCGACGGCTCAGCCGGCGCGGCGGCGGGCCCGAAGCTTCAGGGGGGTGGGGCCGAAGCCAAAATGCTCCCGTATCGAGCGCTCGAGGTAGCGCAAGTAGCTGGCCGGTAGTTGCTTGGAGGTGAACAGCGTGAAAGTGGGCGGGTCGGTCGCCCCCTGGGTGGCGTAGAGGACACGGGCGCCATGAGGCGCCGGCTGGGCCGCCTGGGCCGCCGCCAAGGCCCGGTTGAGCGAGGCGGTGGGCACCCGCTTGCGGTAGGCCTCCACGGCATTGACCAGGGCTGGGTAGAGCCGGTGCGCTCCTCGTCCGGTCTTGGCACTGATCTCCATCGCCGGGGCGTAGGAGACAAAGCCGAGCATGTCGGCCACCTGCGCCCTCACCCGGTCCTTGGCCTCGTTGTCGAGCAGGTNNGCCCGGACCATCGAGTAGTACTCGGCCCCCTCCGCCTCCCGGGCATGGCGGCGCATGCCAGCGGTGTCGATAAACCGGACCGGCCCATCTGCCGTTTCGACCAGGGTGTCTATGGTGTCGCGCGTGGTACCCGGCATGTCATGGACGATCGCCCGCTCGTCGCCGATGAGCCGGTTGAACAGGGTCGATTTGCCTACGTTGGGCCTGCCCACCAAGGCCACGATGCCCACCACCGGAACTGGCCGGGCCTCCTCCTGCGCCTCCATGGCGCGACGGCGAGCCCGGGCCGGGCGTGGGTCTCCACCGCCCTGCGGCTCCGGCACCGTCTATCGCCGCAGGTCGGTGCCCGTCATCTCCTCGGGCGCGGCAATGCCCATGGCTGCCAAGAGGGTCGGCGCTACGTCTCGGAGCCCTCCCTCAGCCAGGGAGCGACAGCTGGCGTCGTAGGAGAGGATCAGAGGAACCGGATTGGTGGTGTGAGCGGTGAGCTTGGAGCCGTCTCTGGGATCAACCTTGGACTCGGCGTTGCCGTGGTCGGCCGTCATCATGAAGAGGTAGCCGGCCTGTGCGCTGGCCTCGGCCAGCCGTCCCAGGCAGCTGTCCAGGAACTCCACCGCGATCACCGTCGCTTCCAGGTCCCCGGTGTGTCCGACCATGTCGGCGTTGGCAAAGTTCACCGCGATGAGCGCAGCCTGGGCGCGGCGGAGCTGTCCCAGCACCGCCTCCGTGATCGGCGCGGCACGCATCTCTGGAGCCAGATCGTAGGTCGCGACCTTGGACGACGGTACCAACAGCCGTTCCTCTCCGGGGAACGCCTCCTCACGCCCTCCGTTGAGGAAGTAGGTCACGTGAGCGTACTTCTCGGTCTCGGCCACATGGAACTGGGAAAGCCCGGCCTTCGACACCACCTCGGCCAGGGTGTTCCCGACCAGTGGCTTGGGAAAGGCCACCTCGGCATCGAGGCTGTCGTCGAACCTGGTGAAGGTGGAGAGAGAGAGGTTCTGGGGCAGGCGTCCCCGGTCGAAGCTGTCAAACTCCCGGTCCGCCAGAGCATGGCAGAGCTCACGGGCCCGGTCCGGTCGGAAATTGAAGTGGATGAGGACGTCGCCGTCCTCCAAGCCGCCGGGGGACCCTCCCTCCGGGACAATCGCGGCGGGAGGGATGAACTCGTCGGTCACGCCCTGGGCATACTGGCTGTCGAGATAGGCCAGGGCATTCCCGACGCGCGTGGCACCCCGCCCCAGGATGGTGTCGAAGGCCAGTTGAAGCCGGTCCCAGCGCTGGTCTCGATCCATCCCGAAGTAGCGCCCGCCGACCGAGGCCACCTGGCCCACTCCCAGCTTCGATAGCTCGTCGATCAGCTCGCTCAGGAACTGGCGCCCGGCGGTGGGTGGAGTATCCCTCCCATCCATGAAGGCGTGAATCGACACCCGGTCCAGCCCCCGGCGGCGGCAGAGCTCGCAGATCGCCACCAGGTGGGCTTGGGAGCTGTGCACCCCTCCCGGAGAGACCAGCCCCATGAGGTGAAGCCGGGTGCCCCGCTCCTTGGCCCGCTCCACCGCAGCCACCAGCACCGGGTTGGAGTAGAAGCTGCCATCAGCAACGGCCAGATCGATCCGAGTCAGATCCTGGAACACCACCCTTCCCGAACCGATCGTGAGGTGGCCGACCTCGGAGTTTCCCTGCTGACCTTCGGGGAGCCCGACCGCCAGCCCGCTGGCCGCGAGCGTTGTGTGAGGTGACTCTCGGAGCAGTCGGTCGAAGCAGGGGGTGCGGGCCAGGGCGATGGCGTTGCCGCTGGTCTCGGCCCTCCAGCCCCATCCGTCGCAGATGCAGAGGACGGCAGGCCGCGTGGTTGGGTTGCTCAATCGGATCCATCTCCATGCATGGGCCCACCTCCAGAATAGGGAACGAGAGCGCGCCCGGCCGCGAGGGCCCGGGCCGGGCGCACCCGATCTCGCGAGAGCAGCCTTAGACCGCCGCCCGCTTCGCTCACCGTTGAGGTGTTGCTCAGTTCGCTCTGGACCCCGCCGCGGCGATCACAGCGCAAAACTCCACTGGGTCCAGGCTGGCGCCTCCGACGAGGCCTCCATCCACCTCCGGGGGCCCGAAGAGCTCGGCAGCCGAGCTGGCCTTGACGCTGCCTCCGTAGAGGACACGCACCTTCTCGCCGGTTCCCGGGGCGACGCTGGCGACGACCTGGCGAATCTCACGCGCCGCGCTGGCGGCATCCTCGGCCGTGGCGCTGCGCCCCGTCCCGATCGCCCAGACCGGCTCATAGGCGATGGTGCAGCGCAGCACCTCAGCGGCCCCGAGCCCCTCCAGCCCGGCCCTCGTCTGCCCGGTCACCACCGCGGCGGCCTGCCCTGACTCTCGCTCCTCCAGGGTCTCCCCCACGGCCAAGATCGGCAGCAGCCCGGCCGCCAGCACCGCCTCAAGCTTGCGGCGAACCATCTGGTCAGTCTCTCCGAAGACGTGACGCCGTTCGCTGTGCCCCACCAGCACGTACCGACACGCCGACTTCAGCATCTCCGCGGAGACCTCGCCGGTGAAGGCTCCCGCGGGCTCCCAGTAACAGTCCTGTGCCCCTACGTCGATCTGGGGCTCCTCTAGCAGGAGTTGTTGTACCGGCCACAGCGAGATGAACGGTGGCAGCAGGATCACCTCGGCCGGGCAGTCCTCGTGCAGTCCGCGACGAACCGCTGCCGCCAGCTCCAGCGCCTCAGGCACAGTCGTGTTCATCTTCCNNGTCTTGTTCATCTTCCAGTTGCCGGCCACCAGGGGGCGCCGATCTGGACTGGTCATGTGGCCCCTGCTCCAGCGCTCGGAGGCGCATCTGGCAGCACCGCGACCCCGGGCAGTTCCCGTCCCTCCAGGAACTCCAAGGTGGCGCCGCCGCCGGTACTGACATGGGTGAACTTGTCCTCCAGACCGAGACTGTGGATGGCCGCCTGGAGGTCACCTCCCCCAGTCACGCTCAGGGCCGAGCTGGCGGCGACAGCCATCGCCAGTTGCCGCGTTCCGCCCGCAAAGAGTGGCTTTTCGTAAAGACCAAGGGGACCGTTCCAGACGATTGTGCCCGCCGCCTGCACCAGCGTCTCCCAACGCCCCAGGGTCGCCGGACCCAGGTCCAGGATCATGTCGTCGGCCCCGACCTCCCCGACTGCCTTCACCGCGACCTCGGAGGCCTGCGCATCCGGAGATGGCGCCACCACCACGTCGACGGGCAGCTGGAGATCGACCCCCCGCGTGGCGGCCAGGCCGACCAGCTCGCGGGCCTGGCTGAGAAAATCGTCCTCGACCAGCGAGCGGCCCACCTCGAGCCCACCTGACTTGAGGAAGGTGGCCGCCATCGCCCCGCCCAGGCAGAGTGCGTCTACCCGCTCCAGGAGGTGCCCCAGGAGCCCCAGCTTGGTGCTGAGCTTGCTGCCTCCGATGATCGCCACCAGTGGCCTTCGCGGATCCTCGAGGATCGCGCTCAGATGGACTATCTCAGACGCCATGAGCCTGCCGGCAGCAGCCGGCAGGAGGTGGGCCACGCCCTCGGTCGAGGCGTGGGCCCGGTGGGCCGTCCCGAAGGCGTCGTTGACATAGATCTCGGCGAGGGCGGCCAGCTGCCGGGCGAAACCGGCGTCGTTGGCCTCCTCCTCGGGATGGAAGCGCAGATTCTCGAGCANNCCCTTGCTCTCGCCTCCACCTCAGGACCGACGCAGTCCCCTACCCATTCCACCGGCACCCCCAGCAGCTGCCCCAGCCGGTCGGCGAGAGGCCGCGTGCTGAGAGCGGGGTTCACCTTGCCCTTGGGCCGCCCGAAGTGCGTCGCAATGACAATCGCCGCCCCCCGCGCGAGCAGCTCCCGGATGGTTGGCAAGGCCGCCAGCAGGCGGCTCTCGTCTCGGATCGTTCCATCCGGATTGAGTGGAACGTTGAAATCGACCCGGAGCAGGACCCGCTTTCCGCTGGGATCGATGTCATCGAGGCCGGCCTTGCCACCGGCTCGGGCGGCAGCCACGTCAGCTGCCGGCCCCGGGAAGGGTCGCCGCCACCAGCTTGCACAGGTCGACCACGCGGCAGGAGTAA
>PLTL01000312.1 GCA_003164475.1 Candidatus Dormiibacterota bacterium
GCTCGCCCGCCTGCAGGGTCGGCTCCAAGGCGGTCTCGGAGAAGATCTGGGAGCTGCCGTTCGCTCCTCCCAGGTCAGCCAGGCCGACGGCGGCGGGAACGCCAAGGTCCTTCTCAGCCAGCTTGATCATCATCTCGAATGCCTGGCCCTGAGGATCGACCGCCGGGTCGGTCCGGCCGAGCCGGAAGCCGGGGCTGGCCATCAGGTTGAACAGGTTCAGGATCGGCAGCTGCCCCTTGGCGATCTGCCTTAGCTCAGAAGCGTAGGGACCCTTGGGGTAGTACGCCACCACCAGTGGGCTCCCGGCGAATTGGAGCGCCCAGGTGGTGAACTTGGGCTCGAGCAGGGCCATGGGGGCTTCCCCCACCGGGATGAACACGTTGGGCGTGACCTCGCCGGCCACGATCTCCTGGGCCAGCCCCAGGCTGCCCATCGCCGTCACCTGGTACTGGTAGCCGGTGGCGGTGCTGAAGGCCGGCCCCACGTACTGGTCCATCACCAATTGCAGCGAGCCGGCGCACGCGACATTGGCCAGCTGGGTCGAACTGCTGGCACTGGCAGCAACCCCAGAGAGTGAGCCGACTCCGGCGGCGAGGGTCAGCCCCAGCAGCGTACCCAGCCCCAGCCCACGCATCCACCCTTTCATCGTCACCCCCGCACCACTCGCTCTGTGCTGGCTGTGCTTGCCGATTCTCGTGCGGGCGTCAGTGTAACTCGCTCTGTGCTAGCTGCGCTTGCGAACTGTCACCCGGGCGGAGAAGGGACTCGGAGCCGCCGCCACCTCTGCCGATCCGACACCCAGATGGTCGGGGGCGGAGCCGCCCGGTACTAGACTTCGAGGGTGACGGAGCAGCCCTCCCCGCCAACTGGCGACGCCCAACTGGCACCCTCGCTGCAGACCGTGGCGTCCGACCGCCGTCGCGATCAGACGGTCGAGCTGCTGAGCGCGGCCTGCGCCGACGGCAGGCTCACTCTGGAGGACTTCTCCGACCGTTTGGAGACGGCGCTGCAGGCCCGGACCATCCCCGAGCTGGCGGCCCTGGAGGCCGACCTGGGCGTGGCCAGGCCGCTGCCGACGCCGGCTCGTCCGGGGGTGAGGGCGGCACGGTCCTTCGTGGCGATCATGTCCTCCGCCCATGGCCGGGGCCGCTTGGTGCTGGGGCCGGCCACCCGCGCCCTGGCGGTGATGGGCGAGGTGGTCCTCGACCTCCGGGGCGCAGAGTTGGCGGCCGGCCACAGCCACATCCAGGCCATCGCCGTGATGGGCTCGGTCAAGGTGGTGGTGCCCGAGGGGCTGAACGTCGAGCTCAACGGCCTGGCGCTGATGGGCTCGAAGTCGCTGAAGGGGGGGACCACCCTCCCGCCTCCGGAAGCTCCCGTCATCGAGGTGACCGCGATGGCGGTCATGGGCGAGGTGGCGGTGGTGATCAAGTCAGCCAAGCCGGGCCGGCGACGGATAGGCCCGTTTGCCTGGGACAGCGACTAGGCCTCCGGCCCCCTCCGCCCGGTCAGCGCTCCGGCCTGCCTCCGCCCAGCGGGGACGCCGCCGCCCGCTCCACCTTGGCGGCCATGATGAAGTCGTTGCGGGTCAGCCCTCCGGCCGCGTGGGTCGTGAGCTCCACCTCGCAGTAGCCCCATCCCACATGAAGGTCGGGATGATGGCCCTCGTGCTCGGCCAGCATCGCGACCCTGGTCGCCAACGCGAAGGCGGCGCCGAAGTTGGGGAAGGCGAAGCGGCGTCGGAGCACCCCGGCGTCGATCGCCCAGGGGCCGCCCAGCTCTGATCCGAGCCGCTCCGCCTCCTCTGGATCTAGGGTAGGGGTCCCAGCCGTGCAGACCTGGCAGCGCTCCCGGGCCAGCTCGGGCACGGCTCAGGCGCCCCCCGGGCCGCGGGCGCCGGAGCGCTCCAGGATTCGGGCCGCGATCGCCAGCGCCCCAGCGTAGGTGGCCTCCATGCCCTCGAATTGCAACCCCCGGGCGCCCAGTGTCCGGGCCTGGGTGTACGGGGTGTCCGACGCGTAGTGGATGACGCCCACCTCCATGACCGGCCGGGTCAGGTCGACCTGTTCCCGGTTGGGGTAGCGGGAGCTCTCACCAGCCTCCAGCACGGCTCCCAGATAGGGCCCGGTCTCCATCTCCACAACCGTGTAGGAGTCCCGGTAGTAGCCCTCCAGGTAGCCCCGATTCTGGAGGAAGGTGCTGCGCACCGAGACGGTTCGCTGGCGGTCCAGAACCGACCTCGTCGTTACGAAGGGAGCAACCTGAGGAAAGCCGAAGCAGTTGTTGAGCCAGTAGGTGTTGCCGCTCTGCTCGTCGTGAATGACGTCCGAGATCATCACGTCCCCCACGTCGGCGTTGAGGGTTGCGGCCTTGCCCAGCACATAGACGCCGTCGACAAGCTCGGTGGCCTCCAGCACCTGGCGGAGGATGTGATAGGCGCCCAGACCCAGCGGGTACTGGATGTTGAGGATCACGTGGGGCGAACGCCTGAGCGCCCGGGCTCCCCCGGCCGCCAGCTGGAGTCGGGGGTCGATCCGGAGCGGGTCGAGCCGGTCCAGCACGATCAGCTGGGCGGCCACGTCGGTCCCGGACTGTGAGGGGACGTGGAAGATCCCCTCGGCACGCTCCTCGCGGCTCCTCGCCTCCCGCTCTTCGGGATGGGTTTCGAACCAGCGCCGGGCGGCGTAGTAGAGGAAGTTGTGGGGGGAGAGCCGTGAACTCGGCTCTGCCAGCTCGGTGGCGATCTGACGGAGCTCATCATCCCCGGACTCATCAACCCAGGCCGTCACCGCCTCAGCCCGGTCCCGGGCCACCCCGGAGAGCAGGTTCACCAGGCAGTGAGCGTTGCTGCTGACGAAGTAGACCGGCCGGTCGAGGAGCTGCTCCCGCCGGAGCACGTCCCCGACTGGCCGCCACCACTCCCTGGTGGCTCGGGCGTAGCCGACCTGGGAGCCGCCCAGGAGCTGGATGCCCAGGTCCATGGGCCGGTCCCTGACAGTGGCGACGAAGTCCCCCATCCGGGGGCCGAACAGCACCGTCAGCCGGGCCCAGTCGTCCTCTTCGACCTCGAGCAGCGAGGGCGCCTCGGCCAGGAGCGCCTCCGGATCCAGATCGGCGGCCTGACGGAGCCGGGCATGGGCCTTGTTCCACTCGATCTGGGTCGCGACCAGGATCGGGACCAGGTCGTCGAGATCAGAGCTGCTGGCGAGTGCGACCGCCAGGGTCCTGCGGGTGCCGTTCCACCACCAGCGACGGCGGCGGGCGGCGGCCACCACCGGCCGCCAGTCGGAGGGCTCGGCGCCGCCAGTCCGAAGAAGCCGGTCGGGGTACTGGCCCAGGCAGACGTGCTCAAGCTCAAGCACCACCGGAGGCAGACGATGGAGGGCGTAGAGGAAGGCTCCGCTGTCGAGCCGCTCCTGTGCCCCCAGGGGGTGCAGCGAGGACTCCATCTCCAGGTGGGTGCGCTCCAGCACCTGGAGGCGGATCTCCCCAGACGAGCGCAGCACCGACCGGTAGGTGCGGACATAGAGCCCTACCCGCTCCTCGCCCGGCATTCGGTCGCCAGCGCGCGACGGCTCAGCGGTCACGGCCGGCCCGGCCGCGGTCTCGCCCGCCACCGCGTCACCGGTGGAGGCGGGTCGGGTCGGCCCAGCGCACCGGGGTCTCGGCGGGAAGGGAGGTGTGGCTGGGGAGCCGGGGCAGCAAGCGCACCGTGAAACTGCACTCGGCGGAGGCCTCGAGCACCAGGCTGCCGAGGTAGCGGTGGCCCCCGTTGGAGTGGTCTCGGTCAGCGATCATCGGCTCGATCCTGGGAGAGACCAACCGGCCGTCCTGCCCGGTCGTGCCGTAGAGCAGTTCGACCTGGACGTCCTCGGGAGCCAGCTCGCCCAGCTCCACCAGCGCTTCCACCACCCTCTCCGCCCCTTCCGACTGGGACGGGGCATTCCCCTCACGGGGAAGCACCCGGGCCGATACCGTGGCCCCGGCGAGGTCGCGGCGGACCCGCTCCCACCAGCCGCAGTGCACCCGGGCCGAGAGATGGCGGTCGGCCGGACCGAAGACCCAGGCGTCCACCGCCGGCCGGTACATCTGGCCGACGTAGTCGGCCACCATCCGGGATCCCAGTACCAGCGGGCCGACGGTGGTCAGGGAGTGGCGGACCCGCGCCAGCCAGCGGGCGGGCGGAGCTCCGGGGCGGCGTTCGAAGAAGGCTGGCACCACCTCGCGCTCCAGCACCTCGAAGAGCGCCTCGGCCTCGAGCCGGTCCCTTTCCTGGCGGTCCAACACATCCTCACGCGAGGGGATGGCGAAGCCGTTGTCCCCGTCGAAGGCCTCGTCCCACCAGCCATCGCGGATGGAGCAGTTGACAGCACCGCTCAGGGCCGCCTTCTGGCCGCTGGTGCCGCAGGCCTCCATCGGTCGGCGCGGAGTGTTGAGCCAGAGGTCGGCACCCTGGTAGAGCATCCGCGCCAGCCCGATGTCATAGTCCTCCAGGAACACCACTCGGGAGCCCAACCCGCTGGCCCTGGTCACCCGGATCAGCGACTGGATGATCTGCTTCCCCGACCGGTCGGCGGGGTGGGCCTTGCCGGCGATCACCAGCTGCACCGGGCGGACCGGGTCCATCAGGAGGGCGGCCAGCCGCTCGGGCTGGGAGAAGAGCAGCAGCGCCCGCTTGTACTCCGCCACCCGGCGGGCGAACCCGATGGTGAGCGCCCTGGGGTCGAGCACCTCGTTGGTCCACGCCCGTCCCGACTCCGGGGTGCCCCGCTCCCGCTCGGCCCGCTCCAGCCGCCGGCGCGCACCCGCGATCAGCCGCAGCCGGCCGGGCTGGCGGGCATCCCAGAGGTCCTGGTCGGACGCGACCCTGAGGCGGCCCCAGTCGACCGCCCCATGGACGCCCCAGCGGGGTCCGAGGAAACGCTCCAGCAGCTGGCCCATCTCCGGCGAGACCCAGTGCTGGGGGTGGACCCCGTTGGTGACCGCCCGGATCGGCACCTCCTCGGGCAGGAGGTCGGGCCATAGAGGGGCGAACATCCGCTGGCTGACCTGGCGGTGGAGACGAGAGACGGCGTTGGCCTGGCCTGAGAGGCGCAGCCCCATCACCGCCATGTTGAAGGGGTCCTCGGGGGACTGGCCGGGGAAGTGACCCAGCTCCATGAGCCGGTCAAGGGAGATCCCCACGGCCTGGCACCAGCCACTGAAGTAGCGGGCCATGAGCTGACGAGGAAAGTGGTCGATCCCGGCCGGGACCGGGGTGTGGGTGGTGAAGATGGTCCCGGCTCGGGCCGCCTGCAGCGCCTCCTCGAATCGGAGTCCCTCATCCTGAATCAGCCTGCGGATCCGCTCCAGGACCAGGAATCCGGCATGGCCCTCGTTGCTGTGAAAGAGCAGGGGCCGCTGGCCCACCAGCTCCAGCGCCTGCACTCCGCCCATCCCCAGCAGGATCTCCTGCTGGAGCCGGTGCTCGGTGTCGCCCCCGTAGAGCCGGTCGGTGACCTGGGCCAGCCCCCCCGGGTTACCCACACCGGTGCTGTCGAGCAGCAAGAGAGAGAGCCGGCCGATCTGCTGGCGCCAGACCCTGGCCAGGAGCGTCCGCTCCCCCAGCTCCAGTTCAACCGGCTGCTCGGCGGCCACCACCAGCCCGCAGCCCGCGGGGTCCACTTCCCGGTAGCTGTCCTGCTGCCAGCCATCTCGATCCAGCCGCTGGTGAGAGTAGCCCAGGTGGTAGAAGAGCCCGACCCCAACCAGAGGCAGGCCCTCGTCGGCACAGACTCTCAGATAGTCCCCGGCCAGCACCCCCAGCCCCCCCGAGTACTCGGGGATCTGCTCGCTGACTGCGAACTCAGGAGAGAAATAGGCGACCCGGGGCATCGAGCCGGGGAGCAGGGCTTCGGCGAGGGCAGGAGCCTCCTCCACCCTGAACCGGTCGACGGCGCACACGCTGACAAGGTAGCGACAAGCAGCCTCGCGGTGCCCATCCACTTCGGTCCAGCTCCCAGACCACGCGGGGGAGCGACCCAGCGGTCGGCTAAGATCGGCCGATGAGCAATGCGGAGGAGGCGTCGCCGACCGAGTCCGAGAGCGCGAACAGATCCAGCCGCCAGCGGGCCTCCCATGACCAGGCACCCCCGCAGGCCCTGCTTGACTTCATGGCCCAGGGATGGGGCACTCCAGCGCAGGCGGATGCCCGGCCCATCAGCGGCACTGAGCGTTACCAGGCCCGGCGCCAAGAGCTCTCCCGGCGCTTCCCCGGGCTCCTGATCGTGGTCCCAGCCGGGGTCGAGAAGGTGCGCTCCAACGACACCATCTACCCCTTCCGTCCCAGCACCGACTACCTCTACCTGGTGGGCGAGGGGGAGCCTGACGAGGTGATGGTGATGGTGCCCCTCGAAGGCGGCGGGCACCACGCCCAGATCTTCGCCGAGCCCAGCGCCGACTTCGGCAAGAGCGACTTCTTCACCGACCGGGTCAAGGGGGTCTTCTGGGTCGGCCCGGGCCGTGGGCTGGCGGTCACCGAGAGTCGGCTCGGGGTGGAGGCCGTGTCGATCGGCGAACTTGCCCCGCTGATCTCCGCCCAGGACCGGGGAGCGGTCCTCCGCGGGGTCGACCCCACGGTCGACCGGCTCGCCGCCGATCTGGCCGGCCCCGACCGAGAGCTGGCCGAGCAGCTCTCGGAGATGCGCCTGGTCAAGGACGCGCTGGAGGTGGAACTGCTGGAAGAGGCTTGCACGGTCACCCGTCAGGCCTTCGAGGACGTGGTCCGGGCGCTGCCCCGGGCCCGGACCGAGCGGGACGTGGAGGCGGTCTTCTTCGCCAGGGCCAGGTCGGCGGGCAACGACACCGGGTACTCGACCATCGCCGCCGCCGGCAGCCACGCCACCGTCCTCCACTGGACCCACAACGACGGCCGGGTCGTGCCCGGGGAGCTGCTGCTCCTGGACGCCGGGGTGGAGACCAAGCGCTATTACACCGCCGATATCACCCGGACCTTGCCGATCAACGGCCACTTCACCAAGTCCCAGCGCCACGTCTATCAGCTCGTCCATGAGGCCCAGCAGGCGGCGTTCGTCGAGGTTCGCCCGGGCAACGACTTCCTGGCCCCCCACCGAGCCGCAATGCGGGTCCTGGCCCAGGGACTGGCGGCGATGGGGCTCCTCCCGGTCAGCGCCGAGGAGTCGCTGGACAAGGACAGCCAGCTCCACCAGCGCTTCACCCTGCACAGCGTGAGCCACATGCTGGGGCTGGATGTCCACGACTGCGCTCGCGCCCGGACCGAGTCCTATCGGCTAGGCAAGCTGGTGCCGGGGATGGTGCTAACGGTGGAACCCGGGCTCTACTTCCAGCCTCACGACCTCACCGTCCCTGAGGAGTTCCGGGGGATCGGGGTGAGGATCGAGGACGATGTCCTGGTCACCGCGGACGGCTACCGGCTCCTCAGCCGGGGCCTCCCCTCCGCCCCGGACGAGGTAGAGCGCTGGATGGCTGGGATCTGGGCTGCTGACCAGCGCCGCTAAGCCCTCGGTCCCGCACCCACCCTCTCAGGGATCGCTGAGCGCCTCCACCAGCTCCTCTTGGACCCAGCTGAGCAGGTGCAATGTCGCCAGCGGCGGCCGGCGGTGCTCCTGGGGGCTGAACGCCTCCTCCCAGCCGTCGCTGATGACCCCCAGCCGCTCCGCCAGCGCCAGCCGGAGCAGATTCAGAGCCCGCAGCCAGACCATCGCCTGCTCGGCGGAGAGCAGGATCCGCTGGTCGGACTGCAGCACCTCCCGGACCTGGGCCAGATCCGCCGCCCGGGAGTCGGCCAGGTCGGTCCCCACCAGCCGCTGAAACTCCAGCTCGTACTCCTGCTCCTGGTAAGCGCGGGGCCGAGTCCAGCGGGAGAGCTCCACCAGTGGCTGCAAGCGCTCGACGATCTGCAGCAGGGCCCGGCGTTCTCCCCGGCTCACCCTCAGCTGGACCAGCTCCCCCTGCCGGTTTATCTGGGCCAAGCTCAGTCGCGGGCCAGGGTCGCCTGGAGCCCATGGGCGTGGAGCTGCGCAACCGCCACCTCCGCCCGCTCCCGGGGCTCGGTGGCGACCACGGCCCGCCCCTCGTTGTGAACCTGGAGCATCAGACGGGTGGCGGTCTCAAGGTCGTATCCGAACAGCCTGCGGAACACCAGGACGACATAGCTCATGAGGGTGATGGGATCGTTCCAGACCACCACCTGCCAGGGGCGATCGTGGTGAGTTCGGGTACCTCCCTCTGCCCGCGTCTCCCTGGCCGCCAGCTCATTCGTCTCACCCACCGCGCAGTAAAGGTAGCGCGCCATGCGCCGGGTGGTGCCCCCGCTAGTGGGACGGGCGATCGCCGGGCTGTGCTGACCCCGGCCTCTCGGTTCGGAGTCCAGGTCAGGAATGGATCACCTGGCTCGCAGTCCAGCAGCTGGCGAGCTGGTCCTGCGCCTGAGCGGAGGTGTCTCGGGCGCGGGTCGGATTCACAGCCGGCCGGCGGCGGACGATACTGGCGCTGGCGGCCGCCACTGGAGGTTTCTTCTCACTTGAACCCACCCCAGATACTGCCCACCCGGATCCACGAGGGGCTGGCCCCGGGAGTCACCTACCTGATCGAGGGCGAGCTGGTGCCGATGCTGCACTGCAGCCTGGACGGCTCGATGCCGGTCTACTTCGAGCATCACGTGGTGCTCTGGAAGGAGCCCCAGGTGACGATCAAGCTGAAGGCGGTCCGGGGGGCGGTCCGGCGCATGGTGGCCGGTCGCGAGTTGTTCCTGACCGAGGCCAGGGGTCACGGCGGCATCGCTTTCTCCAGGGACGCCCCCGGCCAGGTGTTTCCCCTGGAGCTTCCCGAGGGAGCCGCCATCCTGGTTCGGGAGCACCAGTTCCTGGCGGCCACCGCCTCCCTGAGATACAGCGCCAACCATCTCCGCGGGCTCAGCAACAACCTCTTCGGCGAAAGTGGTTTCTGGGTGGACCGATTCGAGGCCAAGGGCGGCGATGGGGTCGTCTGGCTGCATGGATTCGGCAACGTGTTCGAGAAGCAGTTGGAGGCCGGTGAGGAGATCGACGTGGAGCCGGGCGGCTGGGTCTACATGGATCCCGAGGTGAGGATGCGCCCCGCCGTCTACGGGCTTCGGACCGGGCTCTTCGCCGGAGTCGGGGAGCTGATCTTCAACCGGTTCCGCGGTCCGGGGCGGGTCGGCATCCAGACCATGTACCTCCACCTTTCCAGCGCGGACTGACAAGAAGGGGGGCGCGGACCCCGGCCGCGGATCCGGGGGGATCAGACCGTCTCAGCCGCCCCGAAAGCCGAAGAGGAACGCGGATGCGGGACGGCAGGCACTTTCCCCGGCGGGCCGTGCGCCAGTCCCAGAGTCGGACCGGCGCCGGGTCGGTCGACGGACGCCAACCGGAGCAACCGGCGCCGAGAGGTCAACCCCCTGCCAAGCCCGAAAATGTGGCGACGGCCCTGGCGGCGGTCGCCTCGGCGAGGCTGGCCGGGGGCGGCAGCCGGCGACGGCGTCGCCGTAGCTTCCGCTCACTCCGCCGGCAGCCCACAGGAGCAGCCGAAGGGAGGGGATCCGCGGAGCAAGCCCGGCGCCAGTCCACCCAGCAACCACGACAACAGCGGCGGGCGCCCGCTCGTCATCGGCCCCGCCCCCGGAGGCGCGGAGGGGCCCAGGGCGAAGAATCGTCCAGTGCCGAAGGCCGTCGCGGAGCGAGCGGGTGCTGGGCCATGGGATGGGGCTGGGCGAGCGGCAAGAGCTCTCTCGGACGTCGCGTGGTACCTCCCACGCTGGATCACCTCACGCGCTACCGCCCAGGGATGCGGCCGGCTCGGCCCCGAGGGACCGTCCGCCCAACCGTTGGCCCCGAAACCCTTGGTCTACCGGCAGACGGCCCGCCACGCCGCACTTCTGATCCCCACCGGCAGAACACGCTGCCGACCGAGTCCGGCTGCTGGCGTGGTTGCTACCATGCGATGCATGGTTCTGGGTAATGATGCTGCCTGGTTGGCGCAGCTGCGCAAGGGCTCCGTCGAGCACTGTGTCCTGGCCCTGCTGCGCCACGGGGAGAGATACGGCTTCGACCTCGCCCGGACGCTGGCGGAAGACGGCGGTCTGATCGGGAGTGAGGGGACCATCTATCCGCTCCTGGCGCGTCTGAGAAGAAACGGCTTGGTAGCGACCACCTGGCGGGAGTCGGTGGAGGGCCCCCCCCGCCGCTACTACCGCCTGACCGAGGCCGGCGAGGCGGCTCTGTCAGCGTTCATCCAGCAGTGGCAGCTGTTCCGCGACGCCGTCGATGCCATCCTGGAGGAGGACTCATCACCATGAAGACTCGCGAGCCAGCGGACCGATTGGTGGATCGGTACCTCTCCGACCTCGACCATGCCTTGCGCGCCCTTCCCTCCTCCCGACGTCGCCAGATCGTCGAGGAGATCTCCGACCACATCGCCCAGGGGCGTGCCGCCTCGGGCATCGACGACGAGGCGAGTGTCCGGGCACTTCTCGACCGCGTGGGCGATCTCGAGACCATCGCCGAGGAGGCAGGTGCCATCCCAGACCGGCCACGCCGGTCGGATGCTTTTGTCTCCTGGCTCCTCCTCCTGGGAGGATTCCTCTTCGTCGTGGGATGGTTCGTCGGGGTCTTCCTGCTCTGGAGCTCCGACACCTGGCGGCTGCGCGAAAAACTGCTGGGCACCTTGGTACTTCCGGGTGGTCTCCTCGGCGTGGCGGCCCTGGGCGTAGTGCCCAGCTCCGTGAGCGTGTGCTCGGGAACGTCCACATCCAGCCCTCATTGCGTCAGTCACGGCTTCAGCCTGCCGTTCCCCGTTGGGATCGGGCTTCTGTTCGTTCTGCTGGTCGCGCCAATGGTGACCGCTGTTCATCTCGAGCGCATGCGCGGCCGGCCCTGAGAGCCTGACGGGGTAGCCCTCCTTGCCGGTTGCTGCCCCTGACTGACACGCCCCGGCCCGGCAGAGAGCAGCGCCTTCCCCTGGGCCTCTTGCCCAGGGGAAGGCGCCAGCCCACCGCCAACCTCGGCGGTGCTGGCATGGTGCCCGGAACCTGACCATGCCGGGAAACCCCGTCGCCATCTGGCCCCTGCTCTGACAGGGGGAATCGGGCGGACCGCGTCTCCGGGATCGGTCGGTCGGAGTCGAGCCGTGCGGTGAGAGCGAAGACGGGAGTGGAGTCGGAAGCCACGGACGTCGACCGACGGCTATCCGCTGGAGCGCCCGCAGCTCACCTCAGGGTAACTCAGGCGCCGCTATATCCGAGCGTGACATAGGATTGGATCGCCCTGCCCAGTTGGGCTGGCAGGGTGACTGAGGGCCCCGCCTCAGGAGCGGCGCCCTCAGTCACCACCGCTGGGTTCAGGGCACGAGGACGATCCGGATGGGGTTTCCGTGCTTGCGCTCCAGGTGCTCCACCGCCTTGGTGGCATCGGCGAGGGGCAGGACCTCGCTGACCGAGCGGGAGAGATCGAGACGACCCAGATGGGTCAGCGCGACGAGCTGGATGACGTGTTGGGGAAGGGACCCGTAGTGGCCAAGGATCTGCTGCTGCATGTAGCTGAAGCGGGTGCCGTCGGCGACGGTGATTGGCTGATCGGTCAGGCCGACGAGCACCAGCTTGCCCTGGTAGCCGAGGCAGCTGATCGCCTGCTCCCGCACCGCGGGGACGCCGGCGAAGTCGAAGGCTCTGCTGAGGCCGAGGCCCGCTGTCGCGGCGCGCACCTTCTGCCCCAGATGCTCATCGCCCGGGTCCAGAACGACGTCGGCACCAAAGGCCGCGGCCCTGTCCCGGGCCGCCGGCAGCGGATCCACCGCGATGATCGGGGCCGTCCCGACCAGGCGCAGGAGCTGGATCGCGTGGGCACCGAGACCGCCGGCGCCCCAGACGCCGGCTGGCAGTCCCGGCTGGGTCTGTGCGGTCGCCGTGATCGCCGCCCAGGGGGTGGACACCGCGTCGGGGATGAAGCAGGCCTGCTCGAACGGCAGACCATCCGGGATCGGGACGACCGTCTCCTGGCTGGCGACCGCGTACTCGGCCCAGCCGCCGTCGTAGTCGACACCGCGGGTCAGAACCTTCCCCCCCAGGTACTCCCCCGCCTGGAGCAGCACGCGCTGTCCGGCCTCAAGGGTCCCCACCCCCTCAGCGACCGAATCGATCGTGCCAGCGACCTCATGGCCGAGAGTGACGGTGTCACCGTTCAGGAAGAG
Source organism: Candidatus Dormiibacterota bacterium (assembly GCA_003164475.1). The sequence goes on from PLTL01000312.1 coordinate 12,226, forward strand.
CGGCTTGAGAATCCCCGCGATGAGATGCACGTCGGACAGACAGACGCCGGCGGCGCCGACCTTGATCAACACCTCTCCGGGTCCTGCCTTCGGTGTCGGCACCTCCTCGACTGAGAAGGTGCGGGTCTTCACATTGAGTCGGCCAGCGAGCACGCTTGTTCACCTCTCTGTGGATGGGCCTCGAGGAGGCCTGTTGACGACTGCAACCCTCGGTCTTGAATCAGCTCCGTGGTGCCTCCGCATGTCGTTATCCCTTCTCGGGCGGGCCGTCGCGGGCAGATTGTCTGGCTCCCACTGGAGACTATGCCCGCCCTCATGAACCTGGCACCTTCGGGTGTGAGGTCGCCCGCTGGCGTGATGGAGGGGACTATATGTCTCAGGACCTCGCGGGTAGGCGCGTACGACGCCGGGCCTGGGGCTGGCGGCCCAGCCCTCCAACCACCCGCATGGCATGGAGCGTGATCATCTCGTCCGGTCCTGCCTGGCCCCTATCGGCCAGCTGGTTGCTCGAGGCCATGGGGCTGACATGGCAGCATGGCCGGCCGTCGGAAGGAGCCGACCGGCGCCCAGGCCTTGGGAGGCCCGCGGGGGAGGTCGCCAGGCACAAGATGATGCCCACACCTCAGCGCTCGCAGCCGGCACGCACCGGAGCCGGCCCGGTGGGCCGCCACATGGCGCCGTCGGCGGAGAGGACTAGGTCGGCGGACAGCTCCTTGGAGCGCCCCCGGACAAAGTTGGCGAAGTTGGGGCTACCGATCTCCTCCTCACCCTCGAAGATGACCTTGACGTGCACCGGGGCGGCCCCCTCCTGGGCGGCGAAGGCCTGAGCCACTTTGAGCACGATGAAGACCGGGCCCTTGTCGTCGGTCGCGCCCCGGCCGCGCATGACCTCACCGTCCACGGTCAGCTCGAAGGGCGGCGAGACCCACTCCGCCAGGCTGCCGGTCGGCTGGACGTCGTAATGGCCGTAGACCAACACCGTCGGGGCCCCCGAGGGACCTGCCAACTCGCCCAGGACGACCGGGTTGCCTTCCGTCTCCACGATCCTGCCCTGGGCAAACCGGACCTGATCGGCAAGCCAGGCGGCCGCTCGGCGCATCGTCTCCGGGGTGGCGTCGCGGCTCACGCTGGGGATGGCCACAAACTCGGACAGCTGCCTGACGTACTCGGCGTCGGAGTCGCTAAAAGAGACCATGGCCGCCATCGATCGAGATTGTTTGTCCGGTCACCCAGGAGGAGGCCTCGGAGACGAAGAAGCGCACGCCGTTGGCGATGTCCGCAGGGCTCCCGAGGCGGCGGACCGCGATGGCCTCAACCAGCCGGGCCTGACCGTCGGGACCGTAGCCCTCCCACTGTCGGATGGTGGTGGGATTGGAGAGCACAAAGCCGGGAGCGATGCAGTTGACCGTGATGCCGAACTGTCCCAGTTCGTGCGCCAACTGCCGGGTGAGCCCGATCTGACCCGCCTTGGAACTGGCGTAGGCCTGAATTCCCGTCAGGCTGACACTGCGGCCAGCACCCGACGAGATGTTGACGATCCGCCCCCAACCCCGCCCCTTCATTCCGGGGACCACCGCGCGACTGCAGTGGAAGGTGCTGGTCAGGTTGGCGTCCACGATCGCCTTCCAGTCTGCGTCGGAGACCTCTTCGATGGGCTGGTAGGTCTGGCCGCAAACGCCTCCGGCGTTGTTGACCAGGATGTCCACCTGGCCGACCCCGGCCAAGAAGGCCTTGACCGCTTCCGGGTCGGTGAGGTCAACGCTGTCCTTGTCAACGCCGTACACCGTCGCGCCATCAGCCTCGAGCGCGGCTGCGATGGCTGCACCGATCCCGTGGGCGGTCCCGGTGACCACGGCCACGGGATGGTCGGGCCGTCTCCCGGCGGGTTGAGATCGGGGGCTAAGCGTCGCTGGAATCAAGGTCGCACCTCCCTCAGCTGGCGGCCGCGCCCGGGCACTCCCGGGTGATTGCTCGGGGGTCCTGCCCCGGTCACGGTCTCGGCTCCCAGGCTTCGCCTAGCAGTCGCAGGATGTTGCCGCCCAGGACCTTCAGGATGTCGGCGTCCGGGTATCCGTGGGTGACCAGCCAGCGCACGATGTTGGGAAAGGACTCGGCGGGGCTCTCCAACCCGTCGACCCACTCCACCCGCTCGAATTGCAGGGGCGGGTTGGGAAGAGACAGCCCGGACCCGAAGCGTTCGTCCACCACCCGGTGCAGGCCAACGTGATCTCCGAAGAGGGTGTCCGGTCCGAAGGCCACGTGGTCGATGCCCACCAGTTCGCAGCAGTACTCGAAGTGGGCCATGTAGCTGTCGATGGTGTGGCGCCGCTGACCGGAGGTCAGCGTAGTGTGGGGAGCCGCCTCGATTCCGATGATTCCCCCCCTTCCGGCACAGTCGCGGATCACCTCATCCGGCTTCATCCGTGCCGTCGGCCAGAGCGCGCGCGCTCCGGCGTGGGAGATCGAGATTGGGGCGGTGCTGGCCTCGATGACCTCGAGCGTGGTGCGGTCACCGGCGTGGGAGCAGTCGACGAGGATCCCCAGCTGGTTCATTCTTCTCACCGCCCGGCGGCCGAACGCGGACAGCCCGCCGTCGCTAGCCTCCGCCAGGCCGCCGCCGAGGGAGTTGGCCTCGCTGTAGGTCACCCCGACGGCGCGGATCCCGAAGCCGTAGAGGATGTCCAGCCGGTCGAGCTCGTTCTCGATGGGGGTGGCCGACTCGATTGCCAGGATCACGCCCAGTTGCCCATTCTCTCGGGCAGCCGCGATGTCGGCGCGCCGGTGGACAATCCGGAGAAAGTCCTGATGAGCGATGTCGCAGAGCCGCATTCCCAGGTCGGCCAGCGTGTCGTCCCACTTCCAACCCATCAGCGAGTTGATCTGTCCCTCGCCGTCGGCGAGGTTGTCGAAGATGGCGTCCAGCCCGGACCGGCTCAGGCCCAGGTAGCCGGTGACGTCGCGGCCGTGCCGGCGGTACTCGAAGAGCTGCTCGGCGTCAGCGGGGATCACTGTGGGATGGTCGTGGAAGGAGATCACCGGCCCTTGCTCGAGCAGCTGCTGGACCCGAGCCTCCTGCGCTTCGGATGTCGGGACCGGCTGGGACGGTACCCGGTCAATCTGGGCGGCGAGATCGAAGACCCGGTAGTCCACACCGGGCACCAAGTAGTCGTAGGAGCGGTATCCGCGGTACCTGGTCTTCTTCATCGCGTCAACCTCACGAGTGGCCCGCATGGAGCCGGGCGGTCTCGGCCGCCAGCGGGCAGCTGGGGCGCGAGAGTGAGGTCACCCAATCGTGGGTTCATGCCAGCATGGCCTTGATCGACGTCCGGGCTGACATGGCGGCGTAGCCTTGGGCGACGCTCTCCAGAGGCAGGGTCAGGTCGAACAGCGGACTGGGGTCGAGCGTCCCGGCGCTGACCCGGCCGATCAGGTCGGACAGATAGTGGCGCACTGGGGCTATCCCCAGGCTGATGTGTAGCTGGTGGAAGAAGGGATCGAGGGGTGGCAGTTGCGGCGTGGTGTGGGGAACCCCAACGGCGCCGATCGAGCCTCCCTCCCTTGCCATTCCCACAGCCATCTGCCAGGACTCGGGCGTTCCCACGGCCTCCACCACGTGCCGGACACCGAGTCCGCCGGTGAGCTCGCGCACGGCGGCGATGCCATCCTCCCCTCGTAGGGTGACGACGTCGGTGGCGCCGAAGGCCCTGCCCACCAGGTGGCGGTCGGGATGTCGGCTCATGAGAATCACCCGTTCGGCGCCAGGCGAGAGGGGCGCTGAGATCCATCTCAGGACCCGATAACCTTCGTCCTCACGCTCGCCCGCCCCAGATCTCAGGCGCACAGCGCAGAGGGCTTTATGCTTTGGGAGCATCGCGTTACGGCCGCAGCTTACCCCCGCGAAGCAAGCCTCCTAGCGCATCCCGAAAGCACCGCCTGATCGAAGGGGTCGACCTAACCCTTCGAGGATGTCCTGCGTGGGGCGTGGTGCGCCTTGACCTTCGACCAATCGGCCCGCCTGGGTGGTCCCTCAACGCCGGCTGTATGAAGCGCGGGGCCGAGACGTGACTTCATGAACTTGTCCTGGTGCTCCTGGCTCTCCCAGACCTCGATCACGATCCAGCCGTTCTCGGTCGGTCCCGCCGTGTGGGTGAGGATTCCTTCTGGCCAGTCGCCCTCGCCAGTTTCCGAGTCGATACCGAGTATTTCGTTGACCTTCTCGTAATCAGCCTGACCAAACCCTTCGAATTCGAGTACCAGCAGCTCAGCCATTACGACCCTCCCCGATGCCAGCTATTTCCCCAGACGCGGGCTGACCGCACCTTAGCAGGCAGGAATGATGCCCAAGTTAAGGCGCACGCCTTAAACCTAGTTGCCTAAGCCCGAATCCACCGATGAGGTAGGCGTCCAGACGCAAAGACAGGCAACCAATCCAACTGGGACAATGGAATTGATCGAAACCAACGTCTCAGCAGGGGGTCGCCTGTCAGGTGCAAGTCTCTCACACGCCCCACCATCTCGACATCGCCTTCGATGACAGCAACCTGGTGGCCCACGCCGGTCTGGCCCTG
>PLTL01000112.1 GCA_003164475.1 Candidatus Dormiibacterota bacterium
AGTACGCGGCGCCGCCTCCCACCACCACCCCCACGATCGCCGCCACCACCGCCACGGCTCCCAGACGCAGGGCCGGGGAGGCGGTCGCCCGAGCCCTGCTCGGCGGGGTCTCCGTGGGGACGCTCACGGCTGCGGGTACCAGGTCAGAACCAGCTGCTCGGTGGGTTGAAAACCGGCCCGCTGGTAGACGGCCACCGCGGAACCGTTGGACCTGTTGGTCCAGACGCAGGCGAAGGTGACCCGCTCGCTGGCAAACAGCCGGACCGCCTCGCCCACCAGCTCGGAGGCGATCCCTTTGCCTCGCGCCTCAGGGGCAACGTAGAGCTCGGCGACCTCCCCCTCCAGCCCGGTGCCGGGGTCGAAGAGCACGCACCAGCAGAAGCCGACCAAACCGCCGTCCTCCCGGGCGACGAAGACTCGGTTCTGGCCCTCGAAGCTGGCCCGGGTGGCCGGCAGCCAGCGCTCCAGCTGATCCCGGGTGAGGGGATTCAAGACGCTCCGCTCCTGCTCATTGTGGAGAAGGTCGATCAGGAGCGGTCTGATCTCCGCCAGCTGGGACTCCGGCAGGCTCTCAATCACCACCACGCCATCGTAAGTACCTGTGGCCGTCAGCTCCCCGTCCGTTCCACCGCGTCGTAGTACTCGGGGAGCGGCTCCACCCGCGCCACCCCGGTCCTGACGGCCGCCCGGGCCACCGCCCGGGCCACGCTGAGGTGGACCCGGGGGTCGAGCGCGTGGGGCACCACGTCCTCATCCTGGGCCAGCCTGGCGATCGCCCCGGCCGCGGCCAGGTACATCTCCGTGTTGAAGCGGCGGGCCTTGGTGTCCAGGGCACCCCGGTAGAGACCGGGGAAGCCGAGCAGGTTGTTGACCACGGCGCCGTCCACCGCCAGCAGCGCTCCGGCCGCCATCGCCCGCTCCGGCTCGATCTCGGGGATCGGGTTGGAGAGGGCGAAGATGATCTGCCCGGGGCGGACCTGCTCGGGCCGGATCAGGCCAGGCTGGGCTGTGGCAGCGATCACCACGTCGGCCCTCCCCAGCAGCTCATCCATCTCCACCGCCTCGCCGCCAGCCACATGGAGCCGCTCGATCGAGTCGGGCGTCCGCCCCGTGCCCAGGACCGGCCGGCCCTGGTAGCGCATCAGCAGCTGAGCTATGGCGGAGCCGGCCGCACCGAGCCCGATCACGCCGGCGGTGAGCGACTCCAGCCGAAGCCCGGTCAGGGTCGCCGCCCGCAGCAGCGCCGCCAGCACCACCGTCGCGGTGCCGTGCTGATCGTCATGCATGACCGGAATCTCCAGCCGGTCCTGGAGAGCTGAGGTGATCTGAAAGCAGTGGGGCGCACCGAAGTCCTCCAGCTGGATCGCCCCGTATGACGGGCTGATGCTGACCAGGGCCTCCACGATCGCCTCAGATGGGCCGGGCCGGACCAGCATCGGATAGGCGTCGATTCCCACCATCTGGGAGAGCAGAGCGCACTTGCCCTCGATCACGGGCATCCCGGCCACTGGGCCGATGTTGCCCAGCCCCAGGATGGCGGTGCCGTCGGTGACCACCGCGACCGCGTTGCTGATCCCGGTGTAGTGGTCGGCGACCGAGGGGTCGGCCGCGATCAACCGGCAGACCTCGGCCACACCCGGCGCATAGATCCTCCTGAGGTCGGCGACGGAGTGGACCGGGTACTTCGGTGTCACTCGGAGCTTGCCCCCCAGGTGGACCCCGAGGACCTCGTCGCGGACGTCGACCAGGGTGGTGTGGGGAAGGGCGTGGATCCGGTTTAGCACCTGCTCCAGCGCAACCAGATCGGTGGTGCTGACGTCGATGTCCCGAACCACGTGGCGGGAGCCGCGCTGGACGGTGCGGATGTCGCCGAGGTTGCCCCCCATCGAGCCGATCGCGGTCGCCACCTCGCCCAGCACCCCGGGAAGGTTCTCGTTGCGGAGCCGGAGCGTGCGCACTATCCGGTAGGCGGAGGCGCCACCCAGGTCGCCGCTTGCCTCGGCGGGGAAGGCGCGGTTGCGCGGCTCCGGACCGGGGACCGGCTCCAGCGCGGCGGGAATCAACGGCCGACCCCCCACGAGCCGCTCCCCGACGGCTGCTCTGGCGCGCAGCGCAGGGGCGCTCAGCGCTGGCGGACGGGCCAGGCGGCCCTGGGACCGAGCTTCACCGATCCTCCCACTCCGGACGCTTGCGGAAGAGCCCTCCCCAGCCGAGGTGGAACCAGTGTTCCTCCCGGTACGGGGGCAGGCCCTCCACCTCCTCCGGCCCCAGGCTGGTGTGGACCCCGCCCAGGGTGATCCTGGCGACCTGGTCGGCGGAGATCTCGGCTATCCGGCCGGCGTCATGGAGCTTCACCGCCAGGCCGTGGAAGATGTCGGAGTCCTCGTCCCCGAGCAGCGACTCCGTGGTGGCGAATTCCCCCCCTGCGGAATCGAACACCGGAGAGTGATAGGGGGTCTGGATCCAAGCCACCTGCTGGTCGAGATCCGATCCGTCGAATGCGTCAGCCATCTTGAGCAGTCCTCCACTTGATGAACAGAATTGATCATCACCACCGGGGCCAGTCGGGAGGATCGTACGCACCACTACGGCATCCTCGGTCACTCGGATGTCCCGCACGAGGAAACGTAGCAGCGACTGGCGGCCGTCTTGGTCGAGGGCGTCTAGCCCGCTGGCGATCCGCGCAGCAAAAGTGACCACCCCCTCGATCAGTCCTTGTTCTCCCTCCCAGCGGGCCAGTTCGCTCTTCAGCTCTGTCACCCGCTGGGTTACTTCCTGCCGCTCGGCCTTTAGCGCGGCGATCCGCGGTCCCATCAGTTCGTCGGGGACGAGACCCTTCCCGTAGCCTTGGACAAGATGGTCCATCTCAGCCGGGATCGCAGCCAATCGAGATTCGGCTCGCCTCAGCTCGAGAGTCGATCCGTCGTGGGTCGGCGAGCCCAAGTCCTGCCGCCGGGTCAGCTCCTGCTTGAGAAGCTCGGGTCGCTGCATCAGTCCGCAAATACGATCCCAGACAGCTGACTCGATCGGCTCAGCGGGAACTGGCCGCGATCGGCAGTAGCCGGTACCGTCGACGCGAGCCTCGTGCTGGCAGGCGTAGAACCGTTGGCCGGTGGCGACTCGACACCGGCCAGTCATCGTACGTCCACAACGCTCGCAGGTCACCAGCCCCCGGAGCAGATAAAAGCGTCGGCCATTGCGCCGAGCCAGCGCTCGGTTCTGATCAAGCCTCCACTGGGCCGCGTCCCAAGTTCGACGGTCGACGGCCGTGGGGAGCAATACCAACTGCCACTCCTCCCGTGGCCGCAGCTCGGCGCTGGAGAACGGCGAACGGGACACTGTGGCCACCACCGGCTTCCGCCGTCTCTTGGGTGCGACCACCCGGTGGGTGAGCTGGTACAGCTCGCCGTTAGCCGCTGAGTTCCGCAGCCAGCCGTGGAGAGTGGATATCTGCCACTGGGACCCGCCTGATGGCGTTGGCTGGCCAACCAGAGCTAACCGCTGGGCGATCCGCCGCAGGGTGAGCCCTTCATCGACGAAGAGGTGGTAGACGAGGCGGACTACCTCAGTCCAGTCTTGATCCAACTCCATCGTCTGGCCATCTGCGGCCACTCGCAACCAGACAGGCAGCTTGCCGGGGTTGACAACCCTTCCCTGCCGGGCCTTCTCCAGCTTCCCCCGTAGCATCCGGTCCTTGATCTTGGCCTTCTCGTACTGGGCCACGGCACCCCGGACGGCGAAGAACAGCTTGCCTTCGGGAGTCTGGTCGATGTCCTGTGTGATGAACTCCAGCCGGACTCCTGCGCGCTCGACCTCCTCAGCGAGTAGAAGCAGGTCTGAGAGGCTGCGTGACAGCCGATCCGGGTCGTAGCAGAGGACACAATCGACCTGGCCTGCCCTCACCGCCTCGCGGAGCCGGGTCAGAGCCGGGCGGTTGAGGTCTCCGCCGGAGTAACCGTCATCGGCGAACACAGGGCGCTCACCGTCGGGCAGGAGCACGTGGCTGCGTTCGGCTGCCCGCTGCTCCAGCCCACGGATCTGCGCGTCGAGTCCGTACTGCTCTGCCTGCCGCTCAGTCGAGACCCTGGCATAGGCGGCGACCCTAGTCACCGCCGCTTCCTGGGCCGTCCTTGGCGGCCCTCGTAGGTCCGGGCCAGGCGCTCAACATCCCGAGCTTTGACCACCCAGGTGCGCCCGACCTTGTTGCCGGGCAGTTTGCCCTGGCGGATCAGCCGGCTCGCGGACAGCGGGTGGATACCGAGCCGGTGCCCCACCTCTGTGCTGCCTAAGACTTCATCTACTGTCACTGTTATGACAGTTTACGCGTTCGAGAGGACTTGTTGTCGACTGCGGTTGCCCACTTCCCCTAGGCCGAGACTCATTCCCTCGCCGCGCTGGATCCCGCCAACTGCGTCAACTCCCACCCGGGTGCGGCTGGGGGTGTGCCGTTCGGCACCGCCGATCCCCTTGATCCTGGCCATGGTGCCGCTGGCCGCGACTCCCAGGTCAGTGGCAACTGGCCACCAGGATGTCGCCAGCCCGGACTCGACACTCGAGCTCCGACTCCTCCGGCGGAGTGCCAGAACCGGCACGCAGGCTCCGAGCCGGGATCTGGCCCATGCCGCTGGAGCCGAGGCGACGCCGAAGCGGCGCGTGCGGCGGGCCGCTTGGACGCACCGCTTCGGACAGTCCAAAATGGGGTGCCTCGACCCAGGCGCAGGCGAGATCGGCAGGGGCCGGTCCAAGAGGGAATCGTTCGGGACTGGCGCGTGCTCTCGGATCTACGCTGAGTAGAGGCGTCCCCCAGGCTCCGTCGAGTTCGAGAGTCGTCGTTTCCGAGTCTCTGGTGCGCGCGGACAACAAGCCGGAGCTTGCGAGTAGTTGGTGACCCGATGCGACGGAAGGTCACGGGCTGGCAGTGCGCCCGTGACCCTCGCGTCATTGGCTACTGGGGCGCAGCGTCCTAGGCTAAGCGGCATGGTCGCCCCGAGCGGAAGGGGCTCTGCGGCCCAGATCGCGGTAACTGAGACCTCGCCGAAGGTAGCGAACCAGAAGCATCCATCGGCCAGCCCAAGACGCGTCCGCGTTGGGGACCGACAGTCGAGCGGTCCCAGTGGGGACGGCTCTTCCAGTGTGCCGGGCGTCAGCGTCGCCACTCTCAGCCTCTCCGACCACGAGCTGCTGAGGGCGACAGTGACGGGCTCGCCGATAGCGCTGACGGTGGTGGATGTCAAGGGCGTCGCTCTGCTCTGGAACCCGGCCGCGGAGCGCATCTTCGGCTGGAGCGCGAAAGAAGTCCTCGGCCATCCGCTCCGAATCATCGACGAGGGTTCCCAACAGGAGTTCGACCGGCTTCGCAGTGAGAGCGTGGCAGGTCACGAAGTGCTTGAAGTCGAGGTCCGCCGCCTCCACCGCGACGGCCACCTGGTCGACGCCGCTGTCTCCACGGTTGCCATGCGCGACGCCGCTGGACAGGTCATAGGAGTGCTCGCCGCCTACAAGGACATCAGCAAGCGCAAGGCGGCCGAGGCCTAACTGGTCCGCCAAGCCCACCAGGACGACCTCACCGGCCTGGTCAACCGACGGGCCCTACTGGAGCAGCTGCATCAGCTCCAAGCCGGCAGGCGGCGCCGCTTCGCGGTGGTTGCCTTGGATCTCGACCATTTCAAGAACGTCAACGACGCCCTCGGCCCCGCGGCGGGCGACCAGGTGCTGGCAGCCTTCGGCCGGCGTTTGGTGCACTCTGTCCGGCCCGGCGACCTGGTGGCTCGGCTAGAAGGGGCCACCTTCGCGGTACTCATGGTCGGGATCGCACCGCGGGATTTCGGGTCCACGGTGAGAAGGCTGCTCGCGGCGGTCACCCGTCGCTACGGGGTCGCCGGACACGAAGCTGCCGTCAAGGTGACGGCTGGGGTAGCTAGTGGCTCGAGACTCCAAGACCCTGCCGAGATGCTCCGCCGAGCCGAGGGGGCGATGCACTACGCGAAGCGGATCAGCCGGGGAAGCTTCCAAGTGCTGGACGAGGACCTCGATCTGGCCTTCCTGAGGCGGGCCAAGCTTTCCACCCGTCTGCTCGATGCAGCCGAGCGCGGCGAGTTGCGCCTCTACTTCCAGCCCATCGTCGTCGCCGCCTCGGGCCAGATAGTGGGGGTTGAGGCACTGGTGAGGTGGGAGCACCCCGAGCTCGGTCTGCTCAGCCCGGACCAGTTCATCCCTCTGGCCGAGGAGAACGGCAGCATCTCCACCATCGACCGCTGGGTTCTACGCGAGGCCTGCGCCACTCTGAAGCACTGGACCGAGGTCGAGCCAGCTGCCTCCCACCTGACGGTCTCGGTCAACCTCTCGATGGCCGAGCTCCAATACCGGAACTTGATCAAGGATGTCAAGGAGGTACTGACGCACTCTGGGCTGGCTCCCGAGCGACTCCACTTGGAGGTCACTGAGAGCATCTTCTGCGCCGATCCGGAGTCCACTTCTCGGACACTGGCGCAATTGCGCGGACTCGGGGTGTGGCTAGTGATGGACGACTTCGGTACTGGTAACTCCTCACTGACCACGCTCCAGCGCTTCCCGTTCCAGGTGATCAAGATCGACCGGTCCTTCGTCAGTGACCTGCTAACATGTGACAAAAGCTTCGGTATCATCCGCGGGATCATCGGTCTTGCAGCCAACCTGCGTATGAACGTCATCGCGGAAGGCGTCGAAACCG
>PLTL01000178.1 GCA_003164475.1 Candidatus Dormiibacterota bacterium
GAAGGGCACGTCGCCCCAGGGGTTGTGCGAGCCGCCTGCCTCCGCGGCGAGCGCGGCCTCGCGGCGGAGATGCTCGGCGGCGCAGATGAGCGTGGCGGCGCGCTGGTACTGCTGGGCCGTGAGCAGGCGCAGGGTGTAGCGCATGAGGACGGTGACGCCGGCGCGGCCGTCGCGCGCCTCGTCTCCCTCGCCCACCACCCCCTGCAGGCGCCGGATCGCCAGCGCGTAGGCGGTCAGGCCCAGGTACGCCTCGGTCTTGCCGCCGCCGGTGGGGAAGAAGAGGAGATCGACGAGGCCAGGGCCGTCCTCGGCGTCAGTTTGGGCACGGTCGGGGTGCGTGGGATCGGTCAGTGACGGAAGGTTCAGGAGGACGAAGGCGAGCTGGAAGGGACGCCACGAGCGGCGTTGCGGCGCGTCGGCCTGTGACGCTGCCGCCGCCAGGGAGACGGAGGGGTCGCGCTGGCGCACGGCGGCGATTTCGGTATGTGCCCGCTGCAGCGCCATGGCGGAGTTGGCGAACCTCCACGCCTCCCACGCCTGGTCGTCGTGGGCGAGGAGCGTGATCCCGGCTTCGAGGCGTGTGGCTGCCCTACGTGCGCCGGCGAGATGGGAGCGGGCCCCCACTTGGTGCGCTGTCACGTCGGGCTCGACGCCTACGCGCGCCTCCTGGTCGTCGAGCCAGCGTGTGTAGGCGGCATGGAGGGGATGGAGCCCGGCGACGACGCTGGCGCGCTCCCCCGTCGCCAAGTTCCGCATGTCGAGGATGCGAGGGTCGAGACCCGGGATCTCACCCGGGTCCGGGGCGACCGTCTGGCCGATGTCGAACGACGGCAGCCAGGTTGTGGTCAGCCGCCAGGCGCGCGGCTCGCCAGGCTGCTGCTCCGCCTCGACAGCGACGTTGCGTCCCACGGCGAACTGACGGCAGTCGCGGTACAGCAGGTCGAGGCCGAGCCTCTCGGGGTCCGCCGCGGGGGACGTCTCGTTCGCGACCACATGGGCGGGGTCGTTGTGGGCCAGGAAGACCGGGCGGGAGAGATCGGCATCCGTGACACTGAGCTGCGCCTGGTAGAGGCGGGCCTCGTCGCGGTTGTGCTCAGGCTCACTCTGGCAATTGACGAGCGCGAGGTCCACGATGCGCACTGCTCCCCGGAGCCGGCTGCGCGAGCGAAGCAGCACCCGCGGACGCTCTGAGTCGGGCGCCATGCTCCTCTCACTTGCGGTGACGTCGAGCTCGATCGCGCCGCCCGCCTCGTTTCGGCACCAGACTCGGTGGGGCACGCCCGAGTCCGTGAGCTGGGAGGCGGATGGCGCCACCTCATACCGACCCCACGTCGCGCGGACCCGCAGCGATGTGGTGGCGGGATCGAGGCTGAAGGAGAGCCCCATCGAGGCGGGCATCATCGATCCCCCGGCAGCGGCGGCGGTCACCTCGGTCGCGCCCTCCCCGGTGCCGTCCTCGGCGGCGGAGTCACTGGTCACCTCCGCCTCGATCGGGGTGTGCGCCGGGCAGAGGACGCCGACGATGTACCGCTCGGAAGGAGTGCTCCCGTATGGGAGCTCCTCGTCCGGCCCCTGCCAAGGGCCGAGAAGGTCACGGGCGAGGTAGCTCTCCATCTCGTCGCGGACCCGGCGTGACGCCCACGGCAGCGCGGACGCCGCGGCGGCGTGAAGCGGCAGCTCACCGCCGGTCCCCGACAGGGGCAGTTCGCTGGACTGCGTCATACCGCGCCCTCGGTGAACAGCTCTGCCTGCATGCCTGGCGCGGGGGCTACAGCCTTCCGTCCGCCCCGTCGCGGTCGGTTCGCGCTTCCGCCACTCGACGGCTCCCCGGCATGACGCTCGTGGTTCAGTTCGAGGAGGCGGTCCAGGATCTCTTGCTGGACTGCGGGGGCGATGGTCCAGCGCATCCCCTGACGAGTTTCGTAATGGCCGTGACCGAGGACGAGGTCCGTCCACCCGTACGCTTTGCAGACGGCCTCATCGATGTCGACGTGGATCGCCCGAAGGTTCCTCACCGCATCATCCTGCACGGCGTCGTCGTGGACCAGGTTGTATGTGGTCGTGAGGCCCAGGTGGCGCTCCAACATGAAGTGGCGACGCTCCGTATCCAGGCGGTCACCCGCAGTCCCCATTGGCACCGTCAGCGAAGGGAGAGGGAGCGTGTCGAAAACGTCGGACGGCGTGTAGCGGATTCGGGTCTCCAGCGTCGAGCCATGCGCGATAGCCCACCAGTAGTGGGGGGCGCTGGATAGTAAGGCCAGCATAGCGGGGTCGTCCGACGCGAATACGCACAACATGTGTGAGAAGACCTGACCAGTTGGCACAAAGACCGGTACAACCACCTTGCTTACGAGCGTGATCGCGAGGACGCGTTCGAGGTTGGTGATCGCTGAGTAGAGGCCTCCAGCGCGCCTCCCGTAGCGCCACCAATGCCGGGCGCGGTCGGTCGCCGTCGGATTACGCCCCATAAGCAACGCACGTTCGGCACGTACTGTCTCCTGGAGCGTAGACCAGCACTCCCGGTACTCCTGCGCTTTCTCTTCCGGCCAGTCGAAGAAGTTGATAACACAGCGACTGGCAGAGCAGTCGGGACGGGAGTTAAGATCCTCGCCGTTGAGATAAGGGAACAGCACGTCGGCGTTGCGGGGGTCGCGTTCGACGAGGGCACGCGCCTCCGCGTCCTCCATGGTGAAGCCCATGCCGAGCACATAGCTCCCGATGAATGCCATGTCCCGATTGGCGGCCAGGCGCTCCGGGGTGCCCGCCACTCGCCCGCTGGGATCGAGAGAGGAGGTAACCCCGGCGACCTGCGTGCCGTCAGCCAGGGCGCGCACGCCGCTCGCGCGCGGCCGACGGGTCGCCCACACAATGCTGTACTCGAGGTTCACAGCCCGGGTGGGCCACTTGGCGCTCTTCACCGCGCCATGGATGTCGAGGCCGTCTCGCACTATCTGGTCCAGGCCAACCTCCCGCGTGTCGCCTTGGGCGATGGTGTTGGTGGTGATCAGTCCGATTCCCCCGCGATCGCGTCGTGTGATCGCGGCCGCGGTGAGCAGCATGTACGCCACAAGATCTGCGCTGCCGCGTACACCGCGGCCCCGCTCCCGGACGAGATGGTCGCGATAGTCCGTGCCGTAGATTCCGGTGATCTTCTGCCCGCCCAGGTACGGCGGGTTTCCGATGACGGCGTCGAAGCCCCGCTGGTCCCTCTGGAATACCTCGGGGAAGAGGAGCGGGAAATGCGCCGGCTGCCGGACCCGACCCGACCGATCAGTCAGTGCGAAGTTGACGCGCTCCTCCAACGCCGCGGAGTTGGCGCGCGACGCCCCGGTGAGCGCCTCGGCGAGCTGGATGGCGCTATCGTAGCTCGCCTCCGATCCGCCGAGGAGGCTGGCTGCCGACAGCGCGTTGGCGATGCGGATGAGCCGGTCGGTGACCGCCTGGGCCTCCCGGAGCAGGCGCGCCTTGTCCTCGGCTGACCGCGTGTCGATGAGGGGGATTCCAGCCAGCCCCTCGCGCAAACGCGTTGCCTCTTCCAGCAGGGAAGCGACATCAGCCCTCCAGAGGGGTAGGCGTTCGCTCTGAAGTCGGCGCCCCACCTCCGGGCCCATGTGCAGGTCGACCAACTGTTCGATGCCGGTGAGGCCGATCACGCTGTCGCCCACGGCGATGCGGTCGTTCAGGAAGGTGAAGGGGCGCTGCCTGTCAAGGGTTACCAGCCAGAGCGAGAGCTTGCACATCTCCACCGCCATGGGGTTGATGTCGACGCCGTAGATGCAGTGGTCAACAACGGCGCGCCGCGCTTCCAGCTCCTGGGCGCCAGCGGCGTCCGGGTCCGCCTCGATCGGGCCTCCCTCGTGAACCTCGCGTGATTCGATGAGCCGCTGGGCCAGGTATCGGGTCGCCGCCACCAGGAAGGCGCCGCTCCCCGCCGCGATGTCGATGACGCGCAGTCCGAGGAGTTCCCGCGGGGGAAGGAGGCGCCAGTCCACCCTGTTCTCCGTATCCAGCGGTCCCGGGGAGTAGACGAGCGGCTCCAGGGTGCCGATCACCACTTGCTCGGCGAGGTTACGGGGCGTGTAGACGGCGCCCGTATGAGCCCGCAGGACGCTGTCGGTCAGGTACAGGCTGCGCGGCGGGTAGACGACGGGCAGGTCGCGGGGATCGTGCCGGAGCAGACGCCCGAAGGGCAGGACGGCTCGGGCCGCCGCCTCGTTGCCGCCACAGGCCTCCAGCACCTCGCGCCAGAGCCGGTCGTCGGCCTCGGCGACCAGCGCCTTGACGATCGAGCTCTCGCTGCGGCGACCGGCGGCTGTCTGGGTGAGCGGAGAGAGCCAGCTCGCGAACTCGTCAGGCCCGTCCTCGAGCTTCAATTCCATGTCGTGCAGGGCAAGTTCTGGCCCGTCGCGCTCCCCCCGCACATCGCCGGCGACCCCGAGCACCCAGCCCTCCGAACGCGTCGCGTCCTCGCCGATCAGCCCCTCGTAGACGTACCCGATCTGCTCGACATCGAGCTGGCGAAAGGAGATGCGGCGGCGCTCGCGGCCAAAGCGCAGCCATTGCAGCGCCTCCAGCGAGTGGAGCATGGTGCGGT
>PLTL01000144.1 GCA_003164475.1 Candidatus Dormiibacterota bacterium
TCCTGAGATGCTCGATGTACGCCTCTTTGCGCGCTCGCCATGGAGGCTTGGGGAGCACGTCAGTATCCGAGCAGGCCTCGACGATGGCGGCCACGTTGCTTCCGAATTGGGTACGGACGCGCTCCAACGTCGCAGCGCCGCCCTGGTCCTCGACGGCGTCATGGAGGACCGCCGCTATGGCCTCGTCCTCGGAGCCGCCGGCGTCGATGACCAGTCCGCAGACTCCCAGTAGGTGCCCGAGGTAGGGAACAGCGGAACCTTTGCGAGACTGCCGAGAATGCAGGTCAACGGCGAGACGCAGTGCCTCGACGAAACGGGCGTCCAGGACCGGGTCGGGCCGCGTTTCGTTCGTCATGCTATCCCGTCTTGCCTCAAGCGGACTGCGCCGCCGAGCCAGGTCACCGATACGGGCGAGCGAGTCGCGTACTGCAGATCCATAGCCTCACCCTCCCCAAACGAAACGTTCGACCTTGATATCGCTCTCGCGGATGAGTCTCTCGAGATCGTAAGCCTTGATGCCGGTCCACTGCTGCTCCAAGACGTCGAGTATCACCGCGTCAGGCGGAGCCCCCAGTAGCACGAGCAGGCGCGGTAGATCGCCTGCGCTGATCGTCTCGAGCCATTCGTACTCGCCGTCGTTGCTGACCGGGGCGGTGCCTGGCCCCAGGTCCTGGCCGTCGATGTGGAGGTTGCCGTCATCGTCAAGGTATGCCCTGAGGTGACGGCTGTCGGGCCCAGATCGCTCATCGCGCAGCGTGACCTGTCTTGTTTCATTGTTCAATGAGGCACCTCACTTCGGAGCGGATCAGCACTCTGCAGTAAACGTCAGACCGTGCCAGTCGCCATGTCCGCAGCGTCAGCCATCGTCGCGACAGAGGCGTGTCGCTCGGATGCGCCGCTTCGTACTCACGGCGGGGTGGGCTCAGCGGCCTGCGCTCGCCCCCAGGACGGCCTCCGGCAGGGCGAGCGACCGTCGGGTCATGAACAATTGGACCAGGGGGCGACGCGAGATCGTCGACCACTCAACACGATCGTCCCGTGCGGCCTCGGTCAGAGCTCGGCGGACGAGTGCCGACGAGTGCGGGTCGTGCGGTGGAGCTGGAGCCGCCGCCTCGGGGCGGCCTATCAGGTACGCGGCGAGGAGTGTCGGCCCTTCGAGGAGTGCCCACCCGTCCTGCTCTGCGCCGGCATGGTCGCCGGGGAGCTCCCGGCAGGCCTCCCANNCATCTTGGCTCGAGCGCTGCGACCGGGATGATGGCGTTGTCACCCTCGGGGATCGCCGAGTGCGTCACCACGACGCGGTCAGCCATGCCGCCGAGCAGCCGCTGACCAAAGGTAGCGGGCCCCCCACGTCCCTGGGTGTCGTTCATGGTTACGGCCTCCGGGGTGGGCGGCTGGCGCTCGCGCACGATCAGCGGTGGGACGTATCGGCGCCGGGCCGAATCCGCACCGCGGACCTGTAGCGGGATGACCGTCAGTCCGAAGCGATCGCGCCGTGGCGGACCGGCACTGATGGAACCGAGGAGGCGAGGGGAGAGGAGGCGGGCAGAGTGTGGCAACGTGGGCAAGTCCTGGTGCGGTCTCCGGTGCGGTGCTTGCCCCGCACCGTGCGTCCGAGCGGCGACAGATGCCCGTCGCCAGAGCCTGTTCACGCTCGCCCCGCCTGGCGGTCCGCGCTCGCTCCTTTGGGCCTTGACACCTGTCGGCGAGCGCTGCCCGAGACCACGGTGATTAACCGGGCTCCTCGACGCTCAGTGGCGCCTTCCGCCTGGCGGGAATCGCCAAGCCTGGCGATCCCACCTCCTCCGCCACTCTTGGATGGCGGAGATGCTCCGGTGCGGCATATTGCCCGATCCTGCTCTGCCCATCTCCCAAGGCCCCACCCGACGTGGTAGCCCAACCCTACGCGTCAAACGACTGAATGTCTTGCTGATTGTCGGGCAGTTCCGCGGGTGAGAGCGAGGCAGCGGGAGGAGCTGGGAGAACGATGGTCGACAGAAGCTCGTGTACCCGGCGCAACTGGTCGATCACGCCGGCGACAATGTGGTGCTGCTCAACCCCCGTGGCGAGCGGAAGGGCCACGACCGGTCGTCCATCGGACGGTACGAGCATGATCGGCCCAAGGAGGCCGTCTCGCTGCGCGCTCACTGCTAGAGGGCTCAGTTGGCGCGCGATCTCATTGAAAGGTACGTGGCCCACCCAGTTGGTGGCACCCTCAGGGCGCCACCAGTCTTGGAAGCACAGCCGGAGCGGCCCGTATCCATGGTCTCCCCAGAGGTCGAGGGCAACGGCGAGCAACACGCCCCACTGCCCGAGACCGAGATAGGCCCCGTGACGCTTTGGGAACCCGCCCCCCCAACGGAGCCCGTCCTTTGACGCAAGCCCGGCGTCGATCGCCTGTTGCCTGATGTCGTTCACGAGTGCGTGATAACCGAGAACGCGCCGCGGGACAGTTTGATCGGTGACTTCATCAAGGCGCAGGGGTAAGAAGGCACCTCGATCCTGTACGTCACAGAGACTCTGCAGTTGAGTGATGTCCTCACGGACGTCCGTTTCGTGAGCAGCTTCTGCGGCTACTGCCATGCGGGCGAGGAGGAGCCGCCACGAGACCATCGCCAGGACATGTCCGTCGGTCAGGCGGGTTGCGATCAAGTCGTCCGCTGGAATCGCGTCATCCACGGAAACGAGCAGGTGGGGTTGGCAACGCTGACGAACCTCCGGCCAGAGAGCGGCCATGCGCTCCGAGGGGACCACCATGAATAGAATGCCTGGCTGCGAGCTGCCCAACTCCGCCAAGTACCCGCCGGGTTGGTTGGGGGTCAAGCCGGCCCAGAACTTGCCCTCGAGGATCACGTGGGGGCGAGCGCCGGGCGGGCTACCAATCACATCGGGTCGCGCTCCTGCTTCGTCCACTTGTTGCGTCCGGTAGACGAGGGTCTTGTCGACAGTGGCGCCGCATGCAACAGCGACATCGCGCGTAGCGTCACGGCAGGCAGGGGAACGGTCGAGGATGAAGCCGAGGGCCTCGGTCGCGAGATATTCAGGGTGGAGGCCGAACCGTTGGATCAAATGGCTGAATAGCGTAGTTCTTGGCACGGCTCCGTGACCATAGCACGCCCGATGCCGGAGAACCAGGTGACGCGTCAAGCGATCAGAACGTATGGCGCAGGCCGACGCGGATGTGAGCCCTCATGTCGAACTCAGTCGGTTTTCGGACCCCGCGGCTTACGCGGGATTAGGCGTCACGGGAGTCGTTGCCGACGCAACGCGATGCTGACAAGGACCACGCTGCTCATCGGCGGGCGCCGGAGGGCGTCGGGGCTCCGTGTGAGGCGAATGCGCAGTTTTCTCAATCGCTTCAACATCGCATAATCTGCAGGTTCCTCTCTCTCCTGAGCAGAGGCGTTACTAAGGGGGACGCCGTGGCTTTGTCTCCAAACGAGGATTCGGAGATCACCGAGATTGCGGTTGACCTCAATGCCACCCTGCTCAGGGATGGAACGTCCCCAGACGATGCGGTCCAGGAGGCAGTCACCGAGGACGCTACCACGGCTTGGTTCCAGGCTGATGACCGCGGCGGGCTTTACCGCATTGAGACGCCGTCCGCGAACGCGGACGTGACCTTGCTCATGAGGAAGCTCGAGGGCAAGGTTCCCGCGTGGCATCAGCTCTTTGAGCAGGTTCTCCGCGTTGATGGGTTCCGGTCAGCCGCCGGCGATTCCTCAGGAGCCATCCTCTTCGTGCGCACGTTAGAGAAAGACGCAGTGCACCACGTTGCCTGGTGCTTCGGCCAAGGATCTCACTGGCTTCGACGCGACGCCGGCAGCCCTCGGTTTGGCCTGCTGGTCGCCCTCAACGCCCTGGCTGACCCATCGGACTCATCGAATAGCTCCGAGGTTGGGGTCACTGGGGCATCAGTGGCGGCACGAGAGGGGAACTTGCGTCGCGCGGATCTCATAGCAGCCGCCCCCACCACGGCCTCTGGGATCTCCCGGCTCGACCCTCTAGTCGACGTGCTGACGGCGGCTCGTGTCCGGACAGGGCACAAGGCACTCGGAAGTGTGGACGCGGCGAAATCGCTCCGCTTCGCAGCCGTGGTCCGATCGCTTGACACGTTCCGAGAGTTATCGGCGTTGATCACCGCGCTCGCGACGCAGGAGGGCTACCGTCGCCTTCACGGATGGATCGACAACACGGTGCCCGAGACCGATGCAAGGACAGTTGACGCCGTGCTTAACCAAGTGTGGCAGGGGGGGCCTGAAAGCACGTCAGTGGGCGTTGAGATCGCGTGGTGGGAAGATGTGCGCGAAGGGCCCTCAGATCACCCAGTCACACACTGGCGACTCGCGTCGGAGCGCCGTGGAGGAACGTCCTCACGGACCCTCACACTGACCTGGGGCATCGTCAGATCTCGCATCAAGAAGCTTCGGCCGTCCCTTGCCGGCCGCGAAGCGCTTGAAACGGAAGTCCGGTTCTTCGATGCTGATGAGGACGAACTCGGTCGGTGTCGGGCATTAGACTTGCTATCAGCGACCGTCATTCTTGCCAACAAGACTTATGTTCTGGTTGACGGCGAGGTATGCCGGGTCGATGCGTCGTTTCTCGAACAGCTCGACAGCTACCTTGCAAACCATCAGTCAGTCAACCGACTCGTACCCTATTCGCCGGGGGAACTTGAAGGCCCCTAT
Organism: Candidatus Dormiibacterota bacterium; assembly: GCA_003164475.1. The sequence continues at coordinate 4,689 of PLTL01000144.1, forward strand.
AACGGCCGGGCGGCTCACGAGACCCAGATGCTTGTCCTCGACAAGACGGATATTCGGCCCAGCGGCGAGACGCAGATCGAGCCATGTGATCTCCTAAGCCTGGACGGGACGCTCTATCACGTCAAGCGCCATTCCACTGCGGCGGGCATAAGCCACCTAACACACCAGGCACTCGCTAGTGCGACTGTTCTGCTTCATGAGCCAGAATCTCGGCAGAAGCTGTGCGCACTTGTCGATCAAAGCTCCTGGGATGAGGCTGACAGGCGACGACTGCAAGAGGCGGTGCAACAGCTGGCGATGCCCGGGCCCCGTCTCCGGATTGTGCTTGCCATCATTGGAGAGTGGTATTGGCCGACTGTAGCGAGCTTGTCGCTGCTCTCTCGCCTAGCACTCCGAACTGCGATTCAACGATTGGAGGATCTTGGCTTTGCGACAGAGCTGATGCTGATAGACGCGGCTCCCGTAGACCATGGTCGCTGAGCCGCCCGTAACGGGCGTGAGCGCCACGCGATTCGGCTGGCTGGTGGCCTCGTGTGGCTCCCGACCGCTGATCGCAGTGCGACAATCTTCACGGGTGTTTATTCGGCCGGAGGGTGGCGGGGGCGAGGGTGCCAGGACTAGTTTCCCGGCCTTAGCAGTCCCTGTTAGGGCGCTGGTGGCATGGACGCTGGCTCGGTGCCGTCGTTGGCGGCACGGCTGGCGACGACAAGCAGTTGTCGTGACAGGGGCTCAGGCTGCCTATGTGTTTTTCACAACCGACGACGCGCATGCCTACATCGCCAGGGTTCGCTGGCAGTTCGCCAAGACGATGCCCCAGTGGCCCCATGAGTACACGGTGCGCGAGTGGAGGCCCGATCTCGAGCCGGACTTCCTCGGGTTTGCGGCACTGATCCGCGGCGAAGGCGTGATCAAGCCGTGGCCGCGCGAGGCGGATCGTCCCCGCTATCACCATACCTACCTCGAGCTCGACGGCTGGGAGTACTGGACGATGGGAGCGCCGCTGCCAGAGACCACGGTGATCAACCGCGCGCGGACCGATCAGCCGCCGGCGTAGACCCTCGCCCCGGCGGCCATCGAGTCGGCGACGTGCTGGCGGAGCGAGGGCGGGGCCAGCACCTCGACCTGGGCTCCCCAGCCCAGCACCCAGGGACGCATCTCCACCTCGCTGGCCACGCTGAGCCGCAACCCGACCCCGCCATTCTCCAGGTCGGTGAGCTGGGCGCTGCGGTGCCAGAACGACTGGCGCACCCGGCCGGCGACGGCGGCGGCGAAGCGAAGCACGACCTCGTCGTGGCCCTCCGCCT
>PLTL01000067.1 GCA_003164475.1 Candidatus Dormiibacterota bacterium
CGGCTCACGTGGCGTCGATGTCGACGGCTGGTCGGCTCGTCGGAGAGCCGCCTCGTCCCGTGGTGGGACATCGCGTGGTCAAGCTCCTGCACCCGGCGAGTAGGTTGCAGACGGCTGTCGCCGCGGCGGTTGGTCTAGCCCTCGTCGGTGGGGCGATCTTCGGAGTGGCGCGTATCGCGACGGGGGGCGGCTCGAGAGCGGCGTCAGGGCAGTCACAGCCTGGGCCCGTGGTCGGGGCATCGCCGACGTCCAGCGTGTCGACGTCGTCCGGAAGCCCAAGCGGCTCTGGGGGCCCGGGGCCATCGAGCTGGACAGTGGCGCAGGTCGATCCCAACGACAACCTCGAGGCGGTGTCCTGTCCGACAGCGGATCTCTGCGTCGCCCTTGGGCTCGACGGCAGCCTGCTCACCTCGACCGATCCCACCGGAGGGGCCACAGCCTGGACCGTTACCAACGTGGGGGACACCACCCTCGATGCGGTGTCGTGTCCCACGGTGAGCCTGTGCGTCGCCGTTGGCGACGACGGCAACGTGATGACCTCGACGGATCCGACCGGAGGGGCCGCGGCCTGGACGATAACCCCCGCGGATCCTAGTCCGGGCACCATCGGCTTGAGAGCAGTGTCATGTCCGAGTGTGGACCTGTGCGTCCTCGTTGACGACGACGGGGATGTCGTCACGTCTACCGATCCCACCGGTGGGGCCGCAGCGTGGATGGTGACTAGCGTCGATCCCACGCTGGGCGGCAATGTCTCTGTCGCGTGCGCTAGCGCGAACCTGTGCGTAGTTGTGGGGGGGTTAAGCAACAACGGCGGCAGTGGCGAGGTGGTCACCTCAACCAATCCCACCGGCGGCGCATCCGCGTGGACGGTCACCAGCCTCGCGGACCCACTTGTCTCTGTATCCTGCCCCAGCGCAAGCCTCTGCGTGGCCGTAGACCTCGATGGCGACCTCCTTACCTCCGCCGATCCCACCGGCGGGGCGTCGGCCTGGACAGCGGTCGACGTGGATTCTGACGCGGGCCAGTACGAACCCCAGGGTGTGTCCTGTCCCAGCGTGCACCTCTGCGTCGCCATCGTGGACAGCAACGGCGACGTGGCCACCTCCACCGATCCGCTCGGCGGCTCTACGGCGTGGACGGTGACCAGCGTGGACGCGGCAGGCGGCGTCAATGATGTTTCCTGCCCGACCGTCAGCCTCTGTGTCGCCGTCGACGGGAGCGGCGACGTGGTGACTGGTCCATGAGGATGTTGGATTGTGGTGGCGCAGGGTCGAGACCCGCGGATGCGGGTCGCGTCTCACGCCCCCGGGTCTGGGCGCAAATCCGGGCAACTTCCCGACCCTGAGCGATATGAGGATCGCTAGACTACCCGCGAGGTAACAATGGTGATGTTCTGTGACAGCTGTGGCAGCCCACTCCGCCCCGGTGCGCGCTTCTGCCCTCGGTGTGGTGCCGCGGTAGTCGAGCCTCCACCGCCGCCCGCCCCGCCCCCGTCCGACTTGGGCGGCTCTCAACCCGTTCAGCCGCCGCCTCCCCCTCTCCCAACCCCCGGCATCGAGGCGGTCGCGCGGGAGCCGTCCCAGCCGCCGCGAAGTCCAGCGGAGCTACCCGTCTTCTCGGCTCCCTCCTTGCAGACGGAAGACGCGCATCCGCTGAACCGTCGTCACCCTAATGAGCGGCGAAACGTTCTCATCGCGGGCCTCATTGTCGTGCTCGTCGCTGGAGGAGTGGGGGCGTACCTGGCACTGGGGCGAGGCCTCGCTCCCAATGGCGCTGCCCATGACTCTCCAGCCGGGGTGGTTCAGCTGGCCGCAGCAGCCATGAAGAACGTGAGCGGGTATCGAGCAGTGGGAAGCGTGGATATCGCGGGAACCTCCTCGAGCAAATCTTCCAGCTACACGTTCAGCTACAGCGTCCACGGCAGCGAAATCGACGGAACCGTGACCATGGACGGCAGCACAGAAGTCATTGTGGAGACTGGCGGCAGCCTCTATATCGACGCCCCGGCCTCGTTCTCGATCGTGTGGACGCAAGCGGGAGTGAGCGCAGCCTCCGTGAGCCACTACGCTGGCAAGTGGATCGACTATCCGTGGTCTGGCGAGAGCTCGTTCACCAATGGCCTTGCGCCCAGCGATATCGTTGCCGACCTGCGCAACCCCGGCTCGCTCGCCGCCCAGGGCACAGGCACCATCGCCGGCCAGGGGGTCGTGTTGGTCCGGGGTAACGACGCGGATGGGACGAGCCAGGCAATCACATACGCGGTGGCCACCTCGGGACCCGCCTATGTCCTGCGGGAGACGGGGGAGGAGAGTGGGGCGTCGGCCCATTGGACGGTGACCTTCTCTGACTGGAACACCGTTCCGGCGATCTCACCGCCCCCAGCGGCGGTGACCCTTCCGTCGGCGGTGGCCTCCCCCTCGGCCCCTTCGTCGTCCGAGTCCAATTCCCTCTCCTTCAACGAGTCGACGGTCTCGTGGCTCGCCGCCAACGTCAACGACACGGGCACTCCTCCCTCGACGCCAACCGGGACGCTGACCCTGGCCGGCTCCACCGATGTGTCCGGGATGCTCGACCCCCAGGGTGAGTACGACACCATCGGCTACACGGTCCTTCTGACCATGGACCGGACCCTGGTCGGGTACGCCCCCTCCTCCGACTTCAACACCGCCACCTCGGTGGTGGACGACGCCGCCAGCAACTACACCGTCTCCAACGGCGGGAAGACCTACACCTTCACCCTCCGTTCTGGGCTGAGGTGGGCGGTCACTGACCCGACGACCGGGGCCCCCGTCGCTCCCGACGATGGAACGCCGGTGACCTCTCAGAACTTCGCCCTCGGCCTCGAGCGCGAGTGCGACCCGACCCTCTCCGCGGTTGGCAACCCGAGCTACTACACGTCGACCATCGCGGGTTACGCGA
>PLTL01000366.1 GCA_003164475.1 Candidatus Dormiibacterota bacterium
TTGCTCATTCGGCGACCTCCGACGTGCCGGCCTCCTCACGGGCCACGAATCGGGTCTTCACCGGCAGCTTGTGGGCCGCCAGGCGCATCGCCTCCTTCGCGGTGTCGAGGTCGACTCCATCCATCTCGAAGAGGATTCGTCCCGGCAGGACCACGCTCACCCAACCCTCGGGGTTCCCCTTGCCGGATCCCATCCGGGTCTCAGCGGGCTTCTTGGTGATCGGCTNNGGCGCGCCGCGCCGCCTCGATCTGGCGGTTGGTCATCCAGCACGGTTCCAGGGCCTGGAGGCCATAGGGCCCGAAGGCCAGCGAGGAGCCACGGTAGGCGGCACCGGTCATGCGGCCTCGGTGTTGCTTGCGGTGTCGGGGACGGCGCGGTATCAGCATCTCAGCTGCCCGGGCTCGGCTTGGGGTCCGAGCGCTTGGTCGCAGCCCGGCGGGGTGCGGCCGCCTTCTTCTCCGAAGACGGGACGGCGGGCTTGGCCGCGGTCCGCCTGGAGAGGGGCTTGGTGGCCGCGGGCGTCCCCTTCTCCTCCACCGGCCCCGCCGCGGGCATGTCGGCAACTTCGGGAGCCGGTCCGGCCGCAACCGCCAACCCCTCCTCCGGACTGTCGGTCGCCGCGGCGACCGCCTGATCACTCACCGCAGGAACAGGTACCACCTCAGCCGGTGCCGCCGGGGCCTGGGCCGGCTCCACCTCGGCTGAGCTCGATCGTGCCGGGGGGCCGGTTTCCGCCGCCGGGGCCACGCCCACCTGGGGCTCGGCGAAGTCCCCCCGATAGATCCAGGCACTGACCCCAATCTGCCCAAAGGTGGTCTTGGCCTCGGCCTGTCCGTAGTCGATGTCCGCCCGAAGCGTGTGCAGGGGCACCCGCCCGTCCCGATCCCATTCGCGGCGGCTCATGTCACCACCGCCCAGCCGACCCGAGACCTGGATCCGGACCCCCTTGGCACCGGCTCGCATCGAACGCATCACCGACTGCTTGACGGCTCGCCGGAACGCGATCCGCTTCTCCAGCTGGTTGGCCACGTTCTCCGCCAGCAGGTGCGCATCCAGCTCCGGGACCTTGATCTCCTGGATGGTCACCCGCACCTTCTTGCCGGAGATCCGCTCCAGGTTGTCCCGCAAGGCGTCGACCGAGGCCCCGCTGCGTCCGATCACGATGCCCGGCTTGGCGGTGTGGATGATCACGGTCAGCTGGTTGGCCGACCGTTCCGTCTCGATCCGGGCGACACTGGCGTTGCGGAGCCGGCTGCGGATCAGCTGGCGCATCGCCAGGTCCTCCTGGAGCAGCTTGGTGTACTCGGGGCCACTGGCGAACCAGCGCGCCTCCCAGCCGCGGTAGACGCCGAGGCGGAAGCCGTTGGGGTGGACTTTCTGTCCCATGCCCTTGCCTACTCCTCCTCTTCTTGCACTGCGTTCGCCGAAGCCGGCGGGCCGCTGGCGCGGACCGGGCGGGCCCGCGTCCTGCCCTGCCGCTCCAGGCTGTCCTCAACCACCGCCCGCAGGTGGCAAGTGCGCTTGAAAATCGAGAAGGAGGACCCTCGCGCCCGGGGTCGATTGCGCTTGATGATGGGACCACCGTCGACCTCGACGCGCAGCAGCTGCAGCCGTTCCCGCTCCAGGTTGAAGTTGGTTTCCGCGTTGGCGGCCGCCGACTTCACCACCTTGGCCACGTCCTCAGCGGCGTCGCGGGACATGAAGTCCAGCACCGTGAGCGCCTCTGCCACCGGCATCCCCTCGACCACGTTGGCCACCAGCCGTGCCTTGCGGGCGGGAACCCTGACCCACCTGGCGGTCGCCTGAACCTGCATCAGCTGTTCTCTTCCTACTTCAACGCCGAGCTGCGCTCGGTGTGGTGGCCGTGGCTGCGGAACTTGCGGGTGGGCACGAACTCGCCCAGCTTGTGGCCCACCATCGCCTCGCTGACGAACACCGGCACGTGCTTGCGGCCGTCATGGACGGCAATGGTGTGGCCGAGCATCTCCGGGAAGATGTCGCTCCGGCGGGACCAGGTACGGATGACCCGCTTCTCCTTGGCGCGATTCATCTCCAACACCTTCCTAAGCAGCGGCGCGTCGCAGAACGGGCCCTTCTTGGTCGACCTGCTCATGGGTTACTTCTTTCTCCGGCGCACGATCATCCGATCGGTGGCCTTGTTGTTGCGGGTGCGGTGGCCCAGGGCCGGCTTGCCCCAAGGGGTCTGGGGATGGCCGCCGGGACCGGAGCGGCCCTCGCCGCCTCCGTGGGGATGGTCGAAGGGATTCATGGTCGAGCCTCTCACGGTGGGGCGGAAGCCGCGCCACCGGGTCTTGCCCGCCTTGCCCCAGGTCTCGTTGGAGTGGTCCGAGTTACCCACCTGGCCGATGGTGGCACTGCAGCGGACGTCGATCAGCCGGACCTCCCCGGAGGGCATCCGCAGCTGGGCGTGGCGCCCCTCCCGGGCGACCAGCTGGGCTCCCACACCGGCGCTGCGGACCAGCTGACCGCCCCGGCCCAGCTGGACCTCGATGTTGTGCACCGTGGTGCCCAGGGGGATCCTGCTGAGGGGAAGAGAATTGCCGGCCCGGATGTCGCTCTTCTCGCCAGCCATCACCTGGTCATCCACCGCCAGTCCCTCTGGAGCCAGGATGTAGCGCTTCTCCCCGTCGCGATAGTGGATCAAGGCGATCCGGGCGCTGCGATTGGGATCGTACTCAATGGTGGCGACCCGGCCTGCGATCTCCACCTTGTCGCGCCGGAAGTCGATGACCCGGTAGACACGCCGGTGGCCGCCTCCCCGGTGACGGACGGTGATCTTGCCGGTGGCGTTGCGCCCGGAGTGCTTCTTCAGGGAGACGGTAAGGCCCCGCTCGGGCCTGGCCTTGGTCAGGTCGGCACCGCCGCTGACGCTCATCATGCGGCGCCCGGCGGAGGTCGGCCGGTAACGCTTCACCGCCATCTCAGACCCCCTCGAAGAGGTTGGCTATGGTCTCCCCGGCCTGGAGCGTCACCACGGCCTTCTTCCAGTCCCGGCTCCGGCCCACGATGCGACCGCCCCGACGCATTCGGGTGCGCACCTTGCCCTTGACGTTCATCACGTTGACCGAGACCGCCTTGACCTTGAAGGCGGCCTCGACCGCGGCCTGAATCTCCAGCTTGTTGGCATCCGGGGCGACCTTGAAGACGTAGCGCTGATGGGCCATGCCGGCATAGGACTTCTCACTGATCACCGGCCGGATCAGAACCCGGGAAGGATCCTTCAACCCAGATGCTCCTCGACCGCCGCGACGGCAGCCCGGGTGAAGATGATCGTCTCGGCGCTGAGCACGTCGCGGACGTTGAGATTGCTGGCCAGCACCAGGCGCAACTGGGGAATGTTACGGGCGGAAAGCTCGACGTTGTCGGAGTGCTCCGCCAGCACCAGCAGAACCCGGCGGCCGGCCTCGGCCTTGTCCAGAAAGGTGGCCAGCCGACTGGTCTTGGGCTCCGCATACTCGAGTTCACCGACCACCTGGATGACCCCGTCGGCGGCCCGGGCGGAGAGGGCCGACCGCAGCGCCAGACGTCGCTGCCTTCGCGGCATAGCCTGCCCGTGGTCGCGCGGCGTGGGCCCGAAGACGGTGCCTCCCCCGCGCCACTGAGGTGCCCGGATCGATCCCTGGCGAGCCCGGCCCGTCCCCTTCTGGCGGTAGGGCTTGCGGCCGCCGCCACTGACCTCGCCGCGGGTCTTGGTGTCGTGGGTGCCCTGCCGGGCACCGGCCAGCTGCCGCAGCAGGGCCTGGTGCAGCACGGTGGCGTGGACCTCGGAGCCGAAGGCTGCCGGCAGCTCCAGGCTGCCCGCCTCAGCTCCCTCCTCGCTCCGGAGCACCGCCGTCGCCATCAGCGCTGCCCCCGCGCCTTACGGGTCCGGGGCACGGACTCCGTCACCATCAGCAAGCCATCCTTGCCGCCCGGGACCGCCCCCTTGATCAGGAGCAGGTTGCGCTCGGGATCAACCCGCAGCACCTCCAGGCGCCGGACGGTGCACCGGGCCGACCCCATGTGACCCGCCATCTTGAGCCCCCGCCAGGTCCGGGCGGCATCGACCGACCCCACCGAACCGGGTTGCCGGATGTTGTGGCTGCCATGGGTCACCGGGCCTCTGCCGAAGTGGTGGCGCTTGTGCTGCCCGGCGAAGCCCTTGCCCTTGCTGACCCCGGCCACGTCGACCAGGCCACCCTGCTCAAAGCCCTCCACGGTGAGCACCTGACCCACCGTGACCTCACCCAGGTCCCTCACCTCAGCGGCGTGGCGATGGGGCTCCAGGTCGGCGGCCTCATAGTGGCCGCGAATCGGCTTGGAAACCCGCTTGCGCTCGGCCCTGAACCCGATCTGGACGGCATCGTATCCGTCCTTGGACTGGCGCTTGACCTGGACCACCGGGCAGGGTCCGGCCTCGAGCACGGTCACCGCGAAGCAGCGACCATCATCAGCGAAGATCTGGGTCATCCCCAGCTTGCGCGCCAGCAGCGAGCACGGCATCAGAGCTTGATCTCGATGTTGACCCCGCTGGGCAGGTTGAGATGCATGAGCGCGTCGACGACCTTTGGATTAGGGTCGAGGATATCGACGATCCGCTTGTGGGTGCGCATCTCGAACTGCTCGCGTGAGTCCTTGTCGATGAAGGGGCCCCTGATCACGGTGTACTTGTTGATCTCAGTGGGCATGGGCACCGGACCCACCACCCGCGCCTGGTTCCGAGTCGCCGTGTCGACGATGCGAGCGGCGGCCTGGTCCAGGACGCGATGGTCATAGGCCTTGAGC
>PLTL01000288.1:0-17758 GCA_003164475.1 Candidatus Dormiibacterota bacterium
GATCGTGATCGACGAGATCAAGCGCAGAGGCCTCTACCACCAGGTCTGGCAGAGCTTCGCCATCCTCACCCCGATCAGCAGTGTCGGGGTGATGGGTGACTTCCGCACCTACGCCACGGTGGTCGCGGTCCGGATCGTGCAGTCCGAGGACGGCATGACCGCCGACTNNACGACATCAGCAGCAAGCCGCCCGCGACGATCGAGTGGGAGTGAGGGCGGGGCGAGAGCGCTCGCGGCGGGGGGACGACGCCGTGGCCTGGCCCGGCGATCCCGCCAGCGCGGCACCGGCGACCGGGCTGGCCGGCGCTAGGGGACGGGAGGGGTTAGCCTTCCCTAGACGCGGTACCGTCGGGACCCTGCGGTCTGACCACCCGCTTCCGGGCGGCCGCGCCGTCCACCCCTCCGGTGAGCATCCGAGGAAAGGCACTTGCCCCGACTCGTCTCGGCGACCGATGTAACCAGCCGCGACCCTGACCCAGTGGCCAGACTGCTGCGCGCCAAGCTGGAGCAGCTGACCACCGAGGAGTCGTCCCTCTTCGAGGCGAGCCTGGAGCCCACCGCTCCGGTCCAGTACGGCAAGCGCGCCGGCGACCATGTCGCCGAGAGCGCCGACCGGCTCGCCCGATCCCGGACCGCCGGCGAGCTGGAGCGGTTGGAGGAGGAGGTCCGGGCGGCGCTGGACAAGCTGAACGCCGGGACCTACGGCGTCTGTGACGGCTGCCGGCGGCCCATCCCCCAAGCCCGGCTCGAGGTGCTCCCCTGGGCGACCAGGTGCGTCGGGTGCCAGTCCGCCCGGCGCCGCTAGCTGCGGCCTCCCCGATGGCCAAGGGGCGCCCGGGCTGAGGCCGCCGCCCCGCGGTTCGCGTCAAGGCCTGGCGTCCGGTTACCCTGACACCCGATGTCGCCGATCGGCCTGATCGAGTGCTCCCTCCGGCACGGGCAGCAGACGCTGCTGCTCAGCCGGCTGCGGATCCGTCACGTGCTCCCGCTGCTGGAGAAGCTGGAGGGCTGCGGGTACGCCGGGCTGGATGTCTTCGGTGGCGCCACCTACCAGGCATCGCTGGAGCACCTCGGCGAGGACCCCTGGGAGCGGCTTCGGGCGATCCGGGCCGCCACCACGATCCCGCTGGTCGGACTCATCCGGGGCCAGGCTCTGGTGGGCTACCGGCCGCTTCCGGATGACGCCGTCGACCTCTTCGTGGCCCTGTGTGCCGAGAGCGGGCTGGACGTCTTCCGCTGCTTTGACCCGCTCAACGACCCCCGCAGTCTGGCCCGGGTAGCGGAAGCGGTGAGGACTGTCGGCAAGCACGCTGAGGGGGCGCTGGTCTACACCGAGAGCCCCGCCCACTCGGTGGAGGGCTTCCTGGCCCTGGGCGTGGAACTGGCCGGCCTGGGCTATCAGAGCCTGTGCATCTTCGATCCCGCCGGGCTGCTGGGTGCAGGCACCGCACGTTCGCTGGTCGGCGGGCTGCGGGAGCGGACCGGGCTGCCGGTCAGCGTCCACTGCGCCACGATCACCGGCCAGGCGCAGTTCGCCTACCTGGCCGCGGCGGAGGCGGGCGCCCAGAGCCTCGACGTCTGCCTCTCACCACTCGCCGGTGGAGCCTCGCTGCCCAGCACCGAGGGGGTGTGTGCCGCGCTCCGGGGCACCGAGGTAGAGCCGCCGATGGACGAGGCCCGGGTTCTGGCCGCGGCCGACGCCCTGGACGAGGTCATGCCCCTGTACCGCGCCCTGGCCGATCCCAGCGGGTGGCAATACGACTCCGCCACCCTCCGGACCCAGCTGCCGCCCTCAGTGCTGGAGCACCTGCGCTGGGAGTGCGAATCCCAGGGCGCTCAGGACCAGCTGGCCGCGGTGCAGGAGGAGATCCCTCGAGTGCGCAAGGAGATGGGAAACCCGCCCCTGGTCACACCGGTCGCCCAGCTGGTGGTCACCCAGGCGGTCTCCAACGTGGTTTCCGGGCAGCGCTACCTGACCGTGGCCCAGGACGTCAAGGACTACTTCCTCGGGCTCTTCGGGGCGCCGCCGGGCCCGGTCGACCCCGAGGTCCAGCGTCTGGTGATCGGGGTCGAGGAGCCGATAACTGTCCGCTCGGCCGATGTTCTGGAGCCGGCCCTGGGCTCGGGCCGCCGGGCCATGGCGAGGCTGGGTCTGGCCAAGCCAAGCGACTCCCAGTTGCTGAGCTTCCTGCTCTTCCCCGAGGCCACCTTGGCGCTACTCCACGGCGAGGCCCGCGTGGAGCGGCTCGAGGATGAACCTGGACCGGAGCCGGCACCGCAGGCGCCCTCGCCGCTCGTCGACGGCGGGGACCTGAGCGAACCGGTGGGCGACGCCGCCGCCATCCCCCTGGGCCTGTTGCCGGCGCCCCCCAGCGCCCCGGCGGCGGAGCCGGCCGCGGGTCCTGCCGCGGCACCGGCCCGCGAGTTCACAGTCGAGGTGGACGGCGAGCTGTTCGAGGTCCGGGTGGTGGCCAAGGACGGAGCCGGCTTCGCGGTGCCCTCGGCAGCGCCGGCTGCCATTGCCAGCGGTGCCCCGGCTCCCGCCAGCGGGGTCAAGGCGCCCATGCAGGGGCTGATTGCCCGGATCCCGGTCCAGGTGGGTGACCAGGTGGTGGTGGGCCAGACGGTGGTCGTGCTCGAGGCGATGAAAATGCAGAATGACATCCCCACCGATGTGGCCGGCACCGTCCAGGCGGTCCTGGTGGCGGAGCGGCAGGTGGTGAGCCGGGGCGACGTCCTGGTGACGGTGGCTTGAGGACGCCTTGAGCGTCTTCGGCAGCGTCCTAGTCGCCAACCGCGGGGAGATCGCGGTTCGGATCATCCGGGCCTGCCGAGACCTGGGGCTGCGCTCGGTGGCGGTCTACTCGGACGCTGATCGGGATGCGCTGCACACCAAGCTGGCCGACGCTGCGGTGAGGATCGGTCCTGCCCCGGCGGGGGAGTCCTACCTCGACCTGGACCGGATCATGGCGGCGGCGCGAGAGACCGGAGCCCAGGCGATCCACCCCGGTTATGGGTTCCTCGCGGAGGACCCCCGCCTCGCCCAGGCCTGCGCCGCCGCCCGGATCGCCTTCATCGGGCCCCCGGCGGAGGCGATCTCGGCCATGGGTGACAAGGTGAGGGCCCGCCAGCGCATGCAGGCGGAGGGGGTGCCGGTCCTTCCTGGGACCGAGGCGGTCGCCGACCTCGACCAGGCGCACGCAGCGGTCCGGGAGATGGGGTTGCCGGTCCTGGTCAAGGCCGTTGCGGGAGGAGGCGGGATCGGCGTGAAGGAGGTCCACGACGAGCAGGAGCTGCGGCCGGCGCTCGAGACCTGCAGCGTCTTGGCCCAGCGCTTCTTTGGCGACTCCAGGGTTTTCCTGGAGCGACTGGTCACTGACCCTCGCCACATCGAGGTCCAGATCCTTGCCGACTCCCACGGGAACACCATCCACCTCGGTGAGCGGGAGTGCTCGANNGATTCAGCGCCGCCATCAGAAGCTGGTGGAGGAGGGGCCGGCGCCCGCGATCAGTGAGGAGATGCGCCGCGCGCTGGGAGACGCCGCGGTCAGGGCCGCCCAGGCGGTCGGGTACGTCAACGCTGGGACGGTGGAGTTCATCGTGTCCCAGGGATCCTTCTACTTCCTGGAGATGAACACGCGACTCCAGGTCGAGCACCCGGTCACCGAGCTGCTCACCGGCATCGACCTGGTGGCCGCCCAGCTCCGAGTGGCAATGGGGGAGCCTCTGCCCTGGCGCCAGGATCAGGTGGAGTGGCGGGGCTGGGCGCTGGAATGCCGGGTCAACGCCGAGGATCCCTGGATGGACTTCCTGCCCACCCCAGGTCGGGTCACCGCCTACCACGAGCCCGCCGGCCCCGGGGTGAGGGCCGACAGCTCGCTATCCGGTGGCGGGCAGGTCAGCCCCTTCTACGACCCCCTGATCGCCAAGCTGATCGTGCATGGCGCCAGTCGGGAGGAGGCGGTGGCGCGGGCGCGGCGGGCGCTCTTCGAGTACTGGATCGGCGGGATAACCAGCAACATTCCCTTCCACGCGGCGCTGCTCGAGGACTCCGACTTTCTGGCCGGGAGGCTCACCACCGAGTACATCGCCAACCACCCCCAACTGTTGGTCCGTGCCCAAGCCTGGCGAGAGCGGCAGGCGGAGGCGATGAGCCAATTGGGCTCCAACCGTCGTCGGCTGGCGGCCATGGCGGCGGCGCTGACCGCATCGCAGTGAGCTCAGCTGGTGACTGCCTGGTAGCCGCCAGCTGCATCCCCCGCGGCTGATCAGGGACCCACAGCCGCCGCCAGGGCGCCGCGGAACCGGTTGGGGCCGACCTGCTCGCGGGCGGTGCCGACCCCCCTTGCGCTCAGCCGGGGCTGGCGGAACCTGCCTGGAGCACCACCTGGAAGGTACCGTGCATCGGCGTGCCGTCGACATCGGCGAGCGGCGCCGACACGGTCAGGGTCAGGGCGCCCGGCGTGAGGGACGGCGCGGTGACGGTCTCGGTGCGGGTCAGTGGTGCGTAGTTGAACTCCAGGTTGGGGACGGCCTGTCCGTTGGCGTCGAGGCTGATCGACTCGGACCCCACGGTCGCGGGATTGAGGTCGGAGTTGAACTGGATCTCGACCACCACGGCCCCCGACGAGGTGACTGAGGCTGAGGCGCTCAGTACCAGTGGCCCCAGCGGGACCGGGGTCAGCGCGCCCTGGCTGACCACCGTGATCAGGGGAGATGCCCCTGCGGTCTGCACCGTCACCAACTCGGGCAGGTAGGCGGGGCCGGCGGAGCCGTTGGCGTCTCGGACCAGGCGCAGGTCGACCGTGTAGGTGGTGGCTCCGGAGCTGGTCGGCGTCGCCGAGATGGCGTAGAAGCGGTCGAATCTTCCGGGCAGCAGGATCGTTGAGCCGAGGCTTGCACCCGGTGCCAGCAGGGCGTTGATGGAGCTCTGGGAGCTGGCTGAATCGGTCACCTGGAGCTGAGCCAGGCTGGCGGCGGCGGAGAGAGCCAGATCCTGGGCTGCGTCGCCGGCCGGCCGGCTCTCCCCGGTTCCGGAGAGCAGCAGGCTGTAGACGTCGACGGTGTCGCTGCCGGTGGCCTCGGCGAGGGCGGAGAGCTGGTCACCGCTGGGTGCCCAGACCGGATCGCCGACCTCGGCGAAGCTGCCCAGGGAGCCCACGATCTGGGACTGGACGTCGACCAGCTCGAGTTGGGCTTGCTCGCCGGTGCCGGTCGTGGTGTAGGCGAGGTAGCTGCCCGTGGGGTCGAAGCTGAGTCCGCCCAGCTCGACCCCGCTGGGTGCCGAAAGCAGCTGGGTGCTCTGGACACCGCCGTCCGAGCTCAGCTCGATCGCCGCCGAGCCTCCCGACTGGTCGACGTAGCCCATCTCTGAGCCCGAGAGAGTCCAGGCGGGCAGGCCCACCAGTCCAGGGATGGGGCTGGAGGTGCCGCTGGTGAGGGAGTACACCGTGGGCACCCCGGCCGGGGTGGTGAAGAGCTGCTGGGAGGACGGTGAGAGGGTGAAGAAATCGCTGGGCGCGAGCCGCACCTCGGGGAAAACCGAGGTGATCTGGCCGTCCAGGCTCACCTCATGCAGCTGGCCCGCGCTGGCGTACAGGAGGTCGCCGTCGTCGAGCCAGGCGAGCCCCGGGTTGGACCCGTCCGAAGTGGCCAGGGTCTCTGGGGTGCCGCCGCTGGCCGAGATCACCTCAAGGCCCAGCGTCCCGTCGGCCTGGGGGGTCCAATAGGCGATCTCCTGGCTGTCGGGGGAGCAGGCCGCCCCGAGGGCGTCGGTGGCGACCACCTGGGGCGAGGGGTTGAGCAGGTAGAGGGTGCCGCCTGCGGCCGCGGGGGACGCCGAGGGGCTGGGCTCCGCGAAGGTCGGGCTGGGCGATGAGGCCGGCTGGGAGGGGCTGATCGCCTCCAGCTCTCCTGAGCTCAGCACCAGGAGGGAGTAGTCATCTCCGTAGCTGATCGCCGCACTTCCGGTGATCGACGCGTCGGGGGTGATGGAGACCACGGAGGGGGGAATTCCCTGGGGTGTGGAAGGGGCGGAGCCGGTCCCGAACGGGATCACGACCTCGGCGCCGGCCTGGGCGCCGCTCTGGGCTCGGACGTCGGACTGGGCGATGGTCACGACGTAGCCGACGTTGGGGGCCAACCCGTTCTGGGGTGAGATGACCAGCGTCCGGGAGTCCGGCCAGGACGTGGCGAAGGAGACGGCCGGGGTGATCCTGAGGCCCTCATCCACCGCCGCCTCGTCCATCGGCTGGTTGAAGCCGAGCCGGATCGCGGCGGTGACCGCCACCCGGTGGTTGCCGGAGATCGCCGCCTGGACCCTTACCTTCCGGGCGGGCTGGGGCAGGACCACCAGGGAGAAGACCACCACCGCCACCATTGCCAGTCCCGCAGCCCCGACGCCGGTCCCGAACAACAGCCCCAGTCGATGGCGCCGGGCCTGCCCCCGTGCCTGGGCCGCGCTCACCAGGCTGGCCCGAAGCTGTCGCTGGTAGCAGGGGTCGGCCTTCGGACCGGGCTCCTGACTGAGCCGGCGGCGAAGCTCCTCGGCGGTCTCCAGCAGGCCGCCGGCGTCCGCTCCCCGCTGCCTCGCGAACAGCTCTCCCAGCTCCGGGTCGGTCCCGCTGGGTGCGGACGGGGGCCGGGTCCGGCGGCGCCAGCGCGAGAGCCTATCCATCCTGGCCCTGCCCTTGGGCTCCGGCGCGCAGCGCCTGCAGCTGGAGCCGCACCGAGGCGGTGCCGCGGAAGATCAGGAGCTTGACCGCTCCCTCGCTCTTGCCCATGATCTGCCCGATCTCGGCCAGGGGGAGGTCCTCCGAGTACTTGAGAGTCATCGCGGTCCGCTGCTGATCGGGGAGGGCGTCGATGGCGGCCCGGATCTGGGCGATCGCCATCCGCTGGGCCACCTCCTCGTCGACCGCAGTGCCGGGGGCGGCCAGCTCGGCGCGATCGTCGAGGCTCTCCTCGCTCCGTTTCCGGGAGCGGTAGTGGTCGGTGATGGCGTTGACGGCGATCTGGTAGAGCCAGGCGGAGAAGGGGTGGCCACCGGGCCGATAGCGCCCGATCGCGCGCAGTGCCTTGAAGAAGACCTCACTGGTGATGTCCTCGGCGAGCTCGCGGTTGCGGACCCTCGAGGCGACGTACCGGTAGATCTGGGGGAAGTAATGGTCATAGAGCTGGCCGAAGCCTTCCGGGTCTGCCTGGGCCCGGCCGATCAGCTCGTCCTCGTCATCGAGCGGGAGCCTCACGGGCGCGAACCTCGGACTACAAGCCCAAACGCTGCGGGATCAGGACCGGTTACGAGCGACCGTGGCGGCTTTGAACCCACCCCGCAACGGTACCCGGCTCACCGGTGGGGAGGCGCCGGATCCTCGGCGCCCGATCGGCCGCCACCTCTACCCGAAGGAGGGGTCAACGGCCCCGCCGCTGCAGCAAGAGTTGCCAGGAGGGCGAGCATGATCGATCGCTACGCGCCCCGGGAGCTGTGGTCGAGTCGCTGGCCCCGCGACACCGCCGGACCCCCATGGCGGGCAGCACCCGCGGGATGCACGCCGAGCCGGTCACCTTCGGCTTGGTCCTGGCCAACCCCCTGGACGAGCTGCGGCGGGCGGAGGAGGGAGTGCGGAGGGCCGCCGCCGCGGTCCAGATGGCTAGCTCTGAGGCGCGCTGGACCCCACGCCACCCTCGGCCCCGTGGTCGAGTTCAGAGCACTCGCCCTGCTGGACCGGGAACCGGCGGCGATCACCGGCGCGCCGAGGTGGGGGAGGTCCGGGAGCCGTTCGGCGAGCGCCAGAAGGGCTCGTCGGCGATGCCCAGCAAGCGCAACCCGGCCCGACTGGAGCAGGTCTCCGGCCTTAGCAGGTTTCTCCGGGGCTGGGCGGTGGCAGGTCTGGAGGACGTGGCCCTCTGGCAGGAGCGTGACATCTCCCATTCCTCGGTCGAGCGAGTCGTCCTGCTCGACGCCACCATGGTCACCGCCCACATCCTTCGCACCCTCACCCAGGTGCTGGCCGGGCCGGAGGTGGACGAGGTCGCCGTGCGGGCCAATCTGGAGCGGCGCGGCCGGCTCTGCCAGAGCCGCCAGGTGCTGCTGGCCCTAGTCGGCAGGGGGATGCTGCGGGAGCGCCGGCATGGGCTGGTGCAGTCCCTCGCGCACGAGTCTGACCGCCCCGAGGGGGACTTTGGCAGCGCGACCCGGTTGAGCCCGGAGCAGGTGCCCGCCTGCTTCGAGGTCGGGCCCTACCTGGCCCACGTCGACCAGAGCTTTCGCCGCCTGGGCCTGCCTCGGTGGTCCTGGCCGCGAGACTCTGCGTGGCGGGGCCAGGATTGTGACGGGGTGGCGACGCTGCCGGCACGGAGGGCGCCCCGGCACCAACTTTGTGTATGGTGCGGCTCTGGGGAGCGGTTGGGAGGTGTCAGTCATGGGTGATGCGATCAGAAGCTCCAGGTTGGTCCGCCTGGCTGGCCAGGGGACGATCCTGGCCCTGGCTGCGCTGCTCCTCTTCGTCGACCTCTTCCTGCCCTGGTCCCAATCCTGCGTCGCCCCGGTGGTCGGTCCCGCCATCAGGCGGGGATTCTTCGGCGGCTTGCCGACGCCGCTCGTCAGCCTGTGCTACTCCGGAGGTAACGGCTGGGTCGGGTTCGGGGCCGCCGCCGGACTCCTGGCCGGGCTGCTCCTGCTCTGGGAGGCGACCCGAGTTGCCCGAGTCGATATCGGGTTCTCGGTGGGCTACCGGAGCCTGATCACGGCCGTCCTCTCCTTGGGGGTGCTGCTCTGCACCGCGATCGACGCGGTGGCCCTCCTGACCTGGATGTCGGACCGCGCCGGCAATCTCATTCGCGGTGTTCCTCAACTGTACGGGGGGACCTTCCTCTGGATCGCCTTGGCGCTGGCAATCGTGATCGGCGCCGGCGGCCTCGTCCACTGGGGGATCTGGCAGGCGCACGCGCCCTCGGCCAGCGCCCCGTCACGCGGGCCCGATCCGGCGCCCCGCCCACCCACGCCGCCCAAGCCTGCACCTCCCAAGGAGTGTTCTGGCTGCGGACGGGTCAACGGGGGGGCAGCCCGCTTCTGCTCCGGCTGCGGCAGGAGTCTCAACCCCGCCCCTCCGGCCGGGCCGACGCCGGAGCCCGTCCCGCTCCCGCGGTCGGAGCCCGCCCCGCCCCCGGTGTGTCCTGAGTGCGGGCGGGTCAATCCGGATGACGCCCGCTTCTGCTCTGGCTGTGGCAAGAGCCTCAGCGCAAACCCGGGCAGGCGCTCCCCCCGCGGGAGCCCGCCGGCCAGTCAGCCCTCGGCCTGACTTCTCCAGCCCCGGCGCGGAGGTTCGTCCACCAGCCGCGCGGTCCCGCGGGGAGGGTGCTTGCTCCGCCAACCACCCGGCCGTTGAGTCCTCGCACCACTTAGCGCGCCGCGTCTGGAGCGGAAACGCGGGGGGGCCCGATGACTGCGACGCCAGCTCGCCGAGGTTTCCAGTGGGCGCGTGTGAGAGGTTGACTCGCGGCTGCCGCTGCTGCGCAGCCCGGGCGGCCCGTCCCGGCCCTGGGGCGCGGGCAGCGACCTGGCGAACGAGGCCGGGACCGACGTCCCGGGGACGCAGGGGAGCGCTGGGCTCCTCGCCGGCCCGCTGCCCGGCGACCATGATGCGCGGTGGAACCGGCGGTGTGACCAGATTGCCCAGGTCTCGGAGTGGGGCGGGAAAGCCAGCCTCCCTGTGCTCCTTAGCGGGGGGTGCCAGCCGAGCAGCGGTGGGTTGTGGGTGACGGCGGCTTGACGGCAGATCTGTCTCACGGTTGGCGGTGCCGACTCGGGGAACGCGTGCCTCCCGGGTCCTGGCGCGGGTCGCCAACCCTTCCAGCGCAGCTTGGGTGCCCTGGGGACGCCTGGGGCCGCGGCGGCCGGGCCAGCGCTCCCGCCGGCCGGGGGAGCCGTCCACTGCCCTGGCGCCGGCCGACGACGTCGAAGAACTGAGGGCTCTGCCCGCCCGTCGCCTGCCCTCCCAGGTGCCCCAACCGGTGCTGACAGTGCTGTCACAAACGCCGGGTCCTCCCCGCTGGCCCTTGCCACTCTCGTTCACCTCTGCTATCTTCGCCTCAGATTGGCAGCGCGTCTTCGTTCAAGCAACGCGCCTCCCGGCTGTGGCCTCCTGCCAGAGCTGGCTGGGGCAAGGAGCGGCTGAGAGATGGCCAGGGGCAAGGCACCCGAACCGGCACCGGAACCCGTGATTCAGTACGGCGTGGCCGAAGGGGGTGGATGCGACCAGCGGGGGTGCGAGACCAAAGAGGCGTTCCGCTGCCTCTACCGTGACCGGAGAGCGGTCGACTGTGCCTGGGTCGCCTGCCGGGAGCACCTCAGGGTGGTGTCCGGGCGAGCCTACTGCCTGCGCCATGCCAGCATCGTCGAAGTGCTGTCGATGGCGATGCTGCAGGGCACCGAGCTCCTGCCGCCGGACCTGGACGACCGCTCCGCCTCCCTGGTGATGTGGGTGTCCCGAGACCTGGACGAGCCGGTGGTGTCGAGGCTGGTGCGCTGGGGCGACTCCAACATGAGCATCATCAACGACCCGGCGATCCGCTATTCGCGACCTGACCGCCCGCGCCATCAGGCCGGGCACTGGGAGCGGGTCTGGGGGCTCGCCAACCGGACCGGGCTGCTGCTTAGGGTGGGGCTGCGGGTGGAGGACAACCACCCGGAGACGGTGATCCTCACCGGAGGGACCACCACCTTGGTTTCGACCGTGCCGCCCTGGATCCAGCGCCACCTCTCCGGCGAGGCCAACAAGGCCTCCCCCTCTGATCTGGTGGAGCGTCTGGCCTTCCAGCAACAATTGCTGCAGGCCCTGGATGGCTACGTGGAGAGCTACGGAGCCAGCTTCCCCAACGTGCTGGTACCGCTCAGGGTCTGACGCCGGGCCCGATTGGGCCGACCGGCATAATCTCGTCCATGGCTTACGAGGCAACCCTTCCGGTGCGGCCCGGTGTCGCCACCCGGCACTCCCCCGAGTACCGGACCGGCTACCTGACGTTCAGCCGCAGCTACACGGTGAACGTCACCCACCGCTGCCTGCGCCGCTGCGGCTACTGCGAGTACCGGACGGACGAGGGTGGTCTGATCAGTCTCGACGAGGTCGACCAGCACCTGGAGCAGGCGGCCCGACACCACTGCCGCGAGGTCCTGGTGATGGCCGGAGAGCAGCCCTGGCGGCTGCCGGACCTGGGCCTTGCCGATGAGGATGCCTTCGTGGATTTGGTCGAGGAGATCTGCCGGCGGGCGATGAGACGGGGCCTGCTGCCCCATACCAACGTGGGGCTCCTGAGCCGCTCCAGCCTGGCTCGGCTGCAGCCCTGGAACGTCTCGATGGGGCTGATGCTGGAGACCGCTACCGATGCGCTGCGGGCCCACGGCATGGGCGGGGGAAAGCGCTACCGGGAGCGGCTCGCCCACCTGGACGCGGCCGGCGAGCTGGGCATCCCTTTCACGACCGGCATCCTGGTCGGGATCGGGGAGACCGAGGCCGACCAGCGCCGCGCCCTGGAGCTCATCGCCGGCTCCCATCTCCGCCACCACCACATCCAGGAGGTGATCGTCCAGAACTTCATCCCCAAACCGGGGACTCCGATGGCCGACCAGCCGGGGCCAGACCCGGACACCTTCCGGGCCGCAGTTGAGATGGCGCGGAAGATCCTCCCCGAGGACGTGGCGGTCCAGGTGCCCCCCAACCTCAATTTCGGGAACTGGCCGGAGCTCGTCCAGGCCGGCGCTCGGGACCTGGGTGGCGTCTCCTGGGACGGCGACTCGGTCAGCCCCGCCTACGGCTGGCCTGCCGAGCCCGAGCTGGCAGCCAGGGCGAGGACCATCGGTTACCGGCTCCAAGAGCGTCTCCCCGTCTACCAGGAGTCGCTGGCGGACCTGCGGCCGGCCGCCGACCGGTTGCGCCAGGAGCTGGTCGGGGACGAGGTCACCTACGTCGTCAACCGCAACCTCAACATCAGCAACGTCTGCGTAGGGACCTGCAAGTTCTGCGGCTTCCGGCGGGGCTCACTGACCGCCAAGGGCGCCTATTTCCACGACCATGACACCCTCTTCGCCAAGATCGCCGACGGGATTGGGCGCGGAGCCACCGAGATCTGCATGCAGTCCGGGCTCACCCCCCGACTCAACCTCGCCTTCTACGACCGGCTCTTCCGGGAGATCAAGCAGCGCTGGCCCACCCTTCACCTGCACGCCCTGTCCCCCGAGGAGATCCGCTACCTCTCTCAGGAGTCCGGGCGCTCGGTCGCGGACGTTCTCCGCCAGCTCCAGGACGCCGGGCTGGGCACCCTGCCCGGGACCGCCGCCGAGATCCTGGTGGAGGAGGTGCGCCGCATCCTCTGCCCCGAGAAGCTCAGCGCCGAGGAGTGGGTGGAGGTGGTCCGGACCGCTCACGAGGTGGGGCTCAAGACCACCTCGACCATCATGTACGGGCACATCGAGACCCCCTGGCACCGGCTCCGCCACCTCGAGGTGATCCGCAATCTGCAGCGGGAGACCGGGGGCATCACCGAGTTCGTGCTCCTGCCCTTCCAGGTGGAGAACAACACCCTGGGCAAGTACTTCGGCATCCGCCAGCCGATCACCCTGCAGGACTCGCTGCGCTTCACCGCCTTCTGCAGGCTCTACTTCGGCAGCGACATCCCCAACATCCAGACCAGCTGGGTCAAGCTCGGCGCCGATGGGGTGGCGGAGTCGCTCCGCTGGGGGGCGAACGACTTCGGCGGGACCCTGATGGAGGAGTCGATCACCCGGCTGAGCGGCGCCAACCACGGCCAGAACTTGGAGCCCGATCAGATCGAGGCCGCCATCCGCCGGGTGGGCCGGATTCCCCGGGAGCGGGACACCACCTACGGCCGGGTCGTCCGGCGGCCACGCGACCTCGACCTGGTCGCCGCCGGCACCCCATCGCCCAGCTGAGCTCCTGCTCCGGACCCGGTTGGAGCCGAGCCGGCCCGGTGGCGCCTGGCTAGCCCCCGTCCAGCGGGGCGTTCCCCTCAGGCCCGCTGGCTAGAATCGAGTCGCGGTGATGCCTCCCGGCGGACGGTTCGCGAGCAAGGTCCGGGGATGAGTTGAAGCGCGCCCCCCGGGAGTGGGTGCTCCCCGCGACGGAGCTGGGCCGTACCGGATCGGCGTTCGAGCGGGTGGCCAGGGCCCGAGGAACGACTCCAGCGCTGGCCCGGGCGGCCGCGAGCGCCACCGGTGAGGAGCACGATCCCCAGCTGCTCTCGGACATGGACCAGGCGGTCCGCCTGGTCCGTGAGGCCATCAGGTCGGGGGAGACGATCGCCGTGTACGGCGACTACGACGCAGATGGTGTCAGTGCCTGTGCTCTGCTGGTCCGCTCGCTGCAGGCGGCCGGCGTCGAGCCGATCCCGTACATCCCAGAGCGCGAGTCCGAGGGCTATGGGCTCAACCGGGAGGCGCTGGTTGAGCTGCGGCGCCGGGGAGCCGGGCTGGTGATCACTGTGGACTGCGGCACCACCGCGGTGGATGTGGTCCGGGAGCGTCCCTCCGGGCTGAGGCTGGTCATCACGGATCACCACCTTCCCCACCGCCAGGACGGCTCCGCGGTGGTCGAGCTGGCCCCGGCCGACGCGCTGGTCAATCCCCAGCGGCCCGACGATCGCTATCCCTTCAAGGGGCTGGCGGGAGTCGGGGTCGCCTACAAGCTGGTGCGCTCCCTGGAGGCGGCCGGCGCCGTGCCCCCAGGGACCGCCGCGGACCAGCTGCCGCTGGTGGCGCTGGGCACCGTGGCGGACATGGTGCCACTCCAGGATGAGAACCGGTGGCTGGTGCGCCAGGGCCTCGCCACGTGGCGGGAGCGAGCACCTCTGGGGCTGCGCCGACTGGCCCAGGGGGCGGGAGTCGATGGAACCCCCACCAGCTCCGACCTGGCCTTCGGCCTGGCTCCCCGGATAAACGCCGCCGGGCGGCTTGACAGTGCCTGGCTGGCCCTGCGCTGCTGCCTCGCCGAGGAGGCTGCGGAGGCGGAGGAGTCGGCCGGCCGGTTGGAGACCCTGAACCGCTCCCGACGTGACCTGCTGGCCACCGCCCTGGAGGAGGCCCGGGCTACAGTGGCCATCATGGCGGACGACCTGGCGGTGATCGCCCTGGGCTCCCCCGCCCTCGCCCCCGGGGTCGTCGGCCTAGTCGCAGGCCGGCTGGCCGAGGAGTACGGCCGGCCCGCTTTCATCTACAGCCGATCCGGCGAAGAGTGGCGGGGCTCGGGCCGGGGCGTGCCCGGGCTCAACGTGGTCGAGGCCCTGCGGCGGTGTGGCGCGCTGCTCTCGAGGTACGGCGGCCATCAGGGCGCCGGCGGGTTCAGCCTGGTGCCTGGCGAGGCGGCGGCGGCGGACTTCGAGGCCGCGCTGGCCCTGGCGGTGCGCGACCAGCTCGGCGACCGCTCCCCCAGCCGGACCTTCCCGGTGGACGCCGAGGTGGGGCTGGGAGAGTGCGACCTGGCGCTGGCGGAGGATCTGCTCCTGCTCCAGCCCTGTGGTACCGGCAACCCCGCGGTGCTCCTGTGCGCCAGCGGCTGCACGGTGGTGCGCACCGACCGGCTGGGCCATTCCGGTGGTCACCTCAAGTTGATGCTGGCGGATGCCACAGGAACCGCCGAGGCGGTCAGCTTCAATCGCCCCCAGCTCCGGGCCCATCTCCCCCACGGACGCCGCGTGGATGCGCTCTTCGAGCTGGAGGTGTCCCGCTGGCGGGGCCGCCGCAAGCCGCAGCTGCTGCTCAGAGACCTCAGACCGGCCCGAAGCTGAACCAGCCCAACTATTCTTCAAGGGGTGGTGGGAGCCGGGACCGCCGGCCCCGCCAGGGCAGCGATGGAGGGACGCAGATGGCGGGCCGAATGGTCGAGTTCTCCAGCAACGGCAGCACGGCCACGGGCTACCTCAGCACCCCGGCCGGCGGTTCCGGGCCGGCTCTGGTGGTGGTCCAGGAGTGGTGGGGACTCATCGACCAGATCAAGCGCACGGCCGACCGCTTCGCCGCCGAGGGCTTCGTCGCCCTGGTGCCCGACCTCTACCACGGTCGGGTGATCGGGCTCCAGGAGGCGGGCGAGGCTGGCAAGGCGATGATGGCCCTGGACGAGGGCAGGGCCCTCCAGGAGCTGTGCGGTGCGGTGGACTACCTGCTCAGCTCCGGCGAGGCCACCGGTGATCTGGTGGGGACCGTGGGCTACTGCATGGGTGGCGCCCTGGCGGTGACCCTCGCCGCGAGCCACGACCGGGTGGGGGCAGCGGTCTGCTTCTACGGGATCCCCAGCCCGGAGACCGACCTGAGCCGGATCGCCGGCCCCGTCCTGGGGCACTTCGGGGACCGCGATGAGTTCGCCTCGCCCGATGAGGTCCGCAAGTTCGCCGAGATGCTCGAGGCCGCCCAGGTCCCGCACGCCTTCCACACCTACCCGGGCGGTCACCATGCCTTCACCAACGAGGACCGTCCCGAGGTCTACGACGCGCCGGCCACCAGGCTCTCGTGGGAGAGGACCCTCAAGTTCCTCCGCACCAGCCTCACCCCGTAGGCGCGGCTGCGGGGCCCGGTCCGCCGCTCGCGGAGCTGCGCCGCGCCTTCCCCAGGGCCTCGGCGCCGCTCTCCAGGTCCCGGTCCGAGATGGCAGGGCACCTGCCATCAGCCGACCATCCCACGGCGCCCAACTTGCGGCCCCGAGCTCAGGCCGGATGCAGCTCCCGCTCGCCGAAGAGAAGGCTTCCAATCCGCACCCGGGTGCTGCCCTCGGCGATCGCGTCTCGGAAGTCCGCGCTCATTCCCATGCTGAGGGTGGGCAGCGCCCGACCGCCCCGTGCGACCAGCCGCTCGGCGAGGCCGTGGCAAGCAGCGAAGGCCCGCCTCCCCTCTCCCGGGGCCGCCACCGTCATCAGCCCCTGCACCGCGATCCCCTCCAGCGTCAGCAGTTCCTCCCAATCCCGCTCCAACCGGTCCGGCTCGAACCCGTTCCGGCCGGGGAGCTGGGTGAGGTCCACCTCGCAGAGCACGATCAGGGGCCCGCTGCCCGCCCTCGCTGCCGAGAGCAGTCTCGCCAGCTTCAGGCTGTCCAGGCTCTCGATCCACCGGAAGAGGCTGGCGGCTCGACGAGCCTTGTTGCGTTGCAGGTGGCCGAGCAGGTGCCAGCTGACCGGCCCCGCCCCGGCCTGGCGGAGCCACCTCTCCTTGGCGGCGCATTCCTGGACGTAGTTCTCCCCCAGGGATTGGAGGCCGGCCGCGGTCGCCTCCAGCACCAGCTCCGGGGGCTGGCCCTTGGTAACCCCCAGCAGTTCGACGCTGCCCTCGGCGCGGCCGGCCTGGCGCTCGGCCGAGCGGATCTCGGCGACCAGCGCAGCCAGCCGCTCCTCCACAGCCGGCCCGCTCATCGGGTGCGGCGTCGGGCCGGGGACGGGGCCGACTCTTCCTGAGGGGCGCCCCGGAGCAGGTGGTCGATCTCGTTGCGGACCTCGGAAACGTCCCGGAAGGAACGGTAGACCGAAGCGAAGCGCACGTAGGCGACGTCGTCCAGGAGGCGCAGGTGCTCCATCACCAGCTCGCCCACCTCGACGCTGGGCAGCTCGGAGTGTCCCCGGCCGCGCAGCTCGGCCTCGATCTCCTCCACCATCTGGGAGATCCGGGAGGGGGAGATGTCCCGCTTCTTGCAGGCGTTCATCAGGCCTTGGAAGAGCTTGGCCCGGTCAAAGTCCTCGCGGCGCCCGTCCTTCTTGACGATGTAGAAGGGGATCGACTCGATCCGCTCGTAGGTGGTGAAACGCTTCCCGCAGCTGTTGCAGGCGCGCCGGCGCCGAATCGCCTCACCGGTCTCCGAGTCACGGGAGTCCACGACCCGGAGGTCGTCGTGGTTGCAGTATGGGCAGCGCACGCTCACTCCAAATCGAATGTCTCGGCCTACCCCGAGATCTGGGGGTTCGGCGCGAATTGTATACCCTATCTTGTGCCTTCTTTGAGCCGGACCGCTGACTTGTGCCCGACCTGCTGCGGGCCGACTGCGGAGTGGGACCGGGCCGCGTGAGTCGGGCCCAAGCGGTGGGATCCAGTGCGCCCCGAAGGCTCCCGAAGGCGGCTAGTGTCCCGCTCTGCTCGCGGTCAGCGGTTCACCGCGCTCATGTCGCTGTAGCGGTCGCCGCGGGCGGCCCCGACCGGTAGGAGCTCGTCCAGTTGCCGCAGCGTCTCCTCGTCCAGCACCAGTTCGGCGGCGGCGGCGTTCTCCTCCAGGTAGTGGCGGCGCCTGGTGCCGGGAATGGGGACGACGTCCTGGCCCTGGTGCAGCACCCAGGCCAGGGCGAGCTGGCCGGCGGTGGCGTCCTTGGCTTCGGCGATCTCGCGGATCCCGGCCACCAGCCGAAGGTTGTGGTCTCGGTTCTCACCCAGGAAGCGGGGGTACCGAGCGGCCCGGGAGTCACCCTCGGCCAGCTCCGCGGGCCCGGCCACTCGGCCCGTCAGCATGCCCCGCCCGAGCGGGCTGTAGGCGACGAACCCGATCCCCAGCTCCCGGAGGGTGGGCAGGATCTCAGCCTCGGGCTCCCGGCTGAACAGCGAGTACTCGGTCTGGAGGGCGGTGATGGGGTGGACGGCGTGGGCCCGGCGGATGGTGGCGGGCGCCGCCTCGGAGAGCCCCAGATAGCGAACCTTGCCCCGGTCCACCAGCTCCGACATGGCCCCCACCGTCTCCTCGATGGGGACCAGCGGGTCGACGCGGTGCTGGTAGTAGAGGTC
>PLTL01000288.1:17843-28390 GCA_003164475.1 Candidatus Dormiibacterota bacterium
AGGCGCTCGTTGGTGAAGGGCCCATACATGTCGGCGGTGTCGAGGAAGTTGATGCCCAGCTCCAGGGCGTGGTGGATGGTGGCGGTGGACTCCTGGTCGTCCCCTGGGCCGTAGAACTCGGACATGCCCATGCAGCCCAGCCCCATGGCAGAAACCGTCAGACCCTGACCTCCTAGCTTCCGCTGCTCCACGGCTGCCTCCTTGAGTGGAACCCCATCCTGAACCCCCATGGTAGCTTCGGCCGAAGCGGAGCCCATGGCGTAGCACCTCTCGCCCCCAAGGACCCCACCCGGATCGAATCCAACCCCGTCCCCGGGCCGAGCCCCTCCCGGCGGGGCCCTTCCCAGGCGGAGGTCAGCGGGCCTCGCCGCCGAGCAGGCCGACCGGGCAGCTGACCCCAGTCCCGCCCACCCCGCAGTAGCCGCCCTGGTTCTTGTCCAGGTACTGCTGGTGGTACTGCTCGGCGTAGTAGAAGGGCCCGGCCTCCACGATCTCGGTGGTGATCTGGCCCAGCCCAGCCGCGTGCAGCGCTTGCTGGTACTGCTCCCGGGAGACCTCGGCGATCCGCCGCTGCCCCGGGTTGAGGCAGTAGATGGCGGAGCGGTACTGGGTTCCCACGTCGGCCCCCTGGCGCATCCCCTGAGTGGGGTCGTGGCTCTCCCAGAAGGTTTGCAGCAGCCGCTGGTAGGAGATCCGGTTGGGGTCGAATACCACCAGCACCACCTCGGCGTGGCCGGTGCGACCCGAGCAGACCTCCTGGTAGGTGGGGTTGGGGGTGAGCCCGCCCCCATACCCGGCGGCGGTGGTGTAAACCCCCTCCAGCCGCCAGAAGTCACGCTCCGCGCCCCAGAAGCAGCCCAGGCCGAAGACGGCCCTCTCCATTCCCTCGGGGAAGGGTGGCTTGATCGGGTGGCCCAGGACCGTGTGGAGGCCACTGACGCTCAGCTCCTCCTGGCGGCCGGGCAGCGCTCGGTCGGGGGCGGGCATCGTGGTCTTGGCGCCGAAGAGTCTCATCACCATCTCGCCTCTCTTGAACCAGGGCTCGACCCTACACCGGACGTCGCCGGGCCGCGGGCACAGCATGCCCAGATGTTGGCCGGCTCCTCCGACCGGAACTGGGCGGCCGCCGCGGGGGGCCCAGCCGCAGCTCGAGGCGGACCGCAGCGCCGTCTGGGGACTCAGACCGCCGGCGCCCCGAGGGCGGGGTGAGGCCCCCTCACTTCTCGAGCTGCACGCCTGGGGCCAGGTCGACCCGGTAGCCGACTCCGAAGACGGTGTTGATCCGGAAGGGCATGGTGGGGAAGGCCTCGAACTTCTCCCGCAACCAGCGGATGTGCACGGCCACGGTCTTGCTGTCGCCCTTGAACTCGGTCCCCCAGACGGCCTGGAGCAGCGCGTCGCGACTGTGCACCTTGCCGGGGTGGCCGAGGAGGAACCGGAGGAGGGCGAACTCTCGGGGGCTCATCCTGACCTCGCGGTCGCCCAGCGAGACCCGGCGCGCGGAGGCATCCAGCACGAACTCCCCGACCTTCAGTCGCTCCGGGGCCGGAGTGGGGCGGGGCGGGCGCTCGGCCCGGCGGAGCAGGGCCTCCACCCGGGCCAGGAACTCCTTCACCCCGAAAGGCTTGGTCATGTAGTCGTCGGCGCCCAGGGCCAGACCCTTGACCTTGTCCAGCTCCGAGCCCCTGGCGGTCAGCATCAGGATGGGGATGTCGGACTCCTCCCGAAGGATCCGGCAGACCTCCTCGCCGGTGAGCTCGGGAAGCATCAGGTCCAGCACCACCAGGTCGGGCGACTTGGTGCGGGCGGCCTCCAGCCCCTGGGTCCCGGTGCCCGCCTCCAGCACCACGTAGCTGGTGGCGGCGAGGTTGTAGCGAAGGGTCATCCGCACCGACTCGTCGTCCTCGACGAGAAGTACCCTCCGCCCCCGGCCCGCGCTGACCTTGGTCTCGGCCACCTATCCCAGCTCGACCAGATGGCCGGTCTTGAGGAAGACCACGTCCTCGGCGATGTTGGTGACCCGGTCGGCGATGCGCTCCAGGTTGTGGGCGATGAAGATCAGGTTGGTGGCGGGGTAGGCCCAGTCCGGCTGCTCGCGCATGATCTCGACCATGTCCTCGAAGACCCGGTGGTAGATGCGGTCGATCCGATCGTCGCGGGCGGCGATGTCCTGGGCCCGGCTGTGGTCGCCGGCGGTGACCGCCTCCAGGATGTCCCGCACCTGTTCCTCGACGTACCTGCCCATTCTCACGATGCTGTCCAGCCGGGGCCGGGAGTCGAGCTCGATCAGCGGCAGCGCGTAGCGGGCGCAGCTCTTGGCGTGGTCGCCCATGCGCTCCAGCTCCGACGCCATCAGCATGAGCCCGAAGACCTCGTTCAGCTGGGGGCCGGTGGGGTGCCGGACGGAGAGCACCGTCAGCCCTCTCTCCCGCTCCTGGCGGTGGCGCTCGTTGAGGTGGACGTCCCCGCTCACCACCGCCCGGAGCCGCTCACCGTCGTGGGCCTCGAGGCCGGACATGGCGTTGGCCACTCCCTCGGCCACCAGCTCGCCCAGCACCCGGACCCCGTCCCTGAGGGCGGCCAGGTCGGCGTCGAACTCGGCCGTCTCCTGCGCTTCCACATGGCGATACTAGTGGAGTCGGATTGTCGCCACTGTCCTCAGGGACGGCGCAGCGCGATCCTCACCAGGGTGCCCTGGCCCGGGGTGCTGCTGACCTCGATTTCCCCCCCCTGAAGTTCCACCGCCTGCTTGGCAATGGTCAGCCCCAGGCCGGTGCTCCGGCCCGTCCGGGAGCGGTCCCCGGTGTAGAAGCGGTCGAAGATGCGGGGCAGCTGGCTGACCGGGATGCCTGCCCCGTTGTCCCTCACCGAGATCCCCGGATTTCCCCTCGCCGACGCCACCGTCACCGTCACCGAGCCCGGGGGCGGGGTGAACTTGAGGGCGTTGTCGATCACGTTGCTCAGAGCTCGCTCCAGCCGGGCCGGATCGGCCAGGGCCATGCTAGGCCCGCCCCGCACCGAGAGCCCCAGGCCCCGCTGCTTGGCCATGGGCCGCATCCCGTCGACCGCCTTGTTGGTGAGCGCTCGCAGCTCCACGACCTGGATCTGCACCTGGTCCACCCCTGCCTCCAGCCGGCTCAGGTCGAGGATCCCGCTCACCAGGCCGTGGAGCCGTTCCGCCTCGGTGGCGATCCGCGAGGCGAAGAGTTTGGTCGCCTCGGGGTCGTCGCGGGCCTCGCCGGTGAGGGTCTCGGCCATGAGCCGAAGGCTGGCCAGCGGGGTGCGGAGGTCGTGGGAAAGGTTGGAGATGAGCTCCCGGGTGGCGTCGCTCAGCCTCTGCTCGTGGGTGATGTCGGTCAGGATCAGGAGCACCTGGAACCCAGCTCCGGCCGGCCTCAGGGGTGCTCCCACAGCCATCAGCACCCTTCGCGAGTGGTCGTGCCGCAGCTCGGCCCTCGCGACGGCGCCGGTCTCCAGCACCCGCGACACCAGGTCGGCGGCCTTCGGCTCGTCGAGGAGCTGGTTGAGGGGGGAGCCGGGGAGCGGCGGCGACGGCTCAGCCCCGTCCAACGGCCGGGGCGGGGCCAGCAGCCAGGCGGCGTTGGGGCTGGCCCAGACCAGTGTGCGCGCAGAGTCCACGATCAGGACCGCGTCGGAGCCCAGGCTGGTCAGGTAGGCGAGCACCGCCGCGGGCTCGTCCGGCAGCTGGCCTCCTCCCGCGTGGGTGGGGGCGACCGCGGTCATCGCTGGTCCCAGCCGCCCCCGGGGTCAGCCCGGCCCAGGTAGACCGCCTGGGTGACCCTGTCCTTGTCGTCCGGGAGATCGAGCCGCCAGACTCCGCCCTTGGGGCAGCGCGAACCGGGTGCGGCCCCGGCCGCCTCCAGGACGGGAGGTATGAAGTCGCCGTGGCAGCAGACGGCCACCCGCCGGGCGCCACGGCCGAAGTAGACCCGGAAGAGGCCACTCAGCTCGCCCTCCGCGGAGGCCCGGTCCATCACCGGGCCTCCCTCGAGGAGGCGGCTGTCATCCTCCACCGAGAGGGCCTGCCCGTGGGCCAGGGGGAGCAGGGTGTCATGGCATCGGATCGCCGGGCTGCTGTAGTGGGCACTGATTCCGGCGTCCGCCAGCAGATCGGCGAGGACCGCCGCTTGGCGCCAGCCCATCTCGTTCAGGGGCCGCAGCCAGTCCGGGCGCGACCAACCGTCCCTCTCCTGGGCGATCGCGTGGCGGACGAGATAGAGACTTCGCACCCCGATCTCAGAAGTATAGGGATGGCCGGGACCGGCCCAACCGCTCACACTATGGAGGTGTGCTTTGCCTGGCCCTGGCAATGAAGGGCGGCCGAGGAGCGGGCGTCCGCCGTTGACCAAGGCGCCCCGGTTTGCCGCCATTGACGTGGGCAGCAACACCATCCACCTGCTGGTGGCCAGCTGCGCTCCCCACCGGCTCCCGATTCCCGTGCTCCGGCGCCGGGAGTTCGTTCAACTGGGGCGCGACGTCCAGGCCGTGGGAGCGATCGGACCGCAGCGGTTGGAGTTCGCCAGCCGGACCCTGCGGGCCCAGGTCGACGCGGCCAGACGCGCCGGCGCGACCTCGATCGCCATCGGGGCGACTCAGGCGCTGCGCTCGGCCAGCAACGGCCCCGAGATCGCCGAGCGTCTGACCGCGGCGGTGGAGGCGGGGCCGGTCCGGATCCTGCCTCCCGGGGTGGAGGCTCAGCTCGCCTTCGACGGCGCCACCATGACCATCTCACCCGGCCGGGCCACCCTGGTGCTGGACATCGGCGGGGCTTCCGCTCAGATCATCTGGGGCTTGGCCGGAGGCTTCTGCCGCCACAGCTCGCTCCCCTTGGGCTCGGGATCGATCGCGGGCCTGGCTCGCTCCGACCCTCCCACTGAGGAGGAGTGGCGAGCCATGGAGCGGCGGGTGGGCCAGCTGATCCCCGACCTGGTCCCGCTCTCGCTGCAACCGGTGGCGCTCGGGATCGGGGGCACCATCACCAACCTGCCCCGGCTGCTGGGCAAGCGCAGGGGCGCGGTGCTGCGGCTGAGGGACGTGGAGGTCTCGATCGAGACCTTCCGGGAGCGGCCGGTGACCGATCTCGCGGAGCGCTTTGCCGTGGACCTGGAGAGGGTGCGTCTCTGCCGCGGGGGCGCGCTGATCCTGGCGCAGATGATGGACCTGCTCCAGCTGCGCACGATCCGGAGCTCGGAGCGGGGACTGCGGGACGGCATGATCGCCGCGCTGCTGGGCCGGGGAGAGGCGTGGTGGCAGCTGCCCGAGTCGGACGGCGACGGAGCGGTGGCGGAGGCGCGGACGGAGCTCGCGGCCCTCTTTGGCTGACGGCCCCACCTGTTGCGAGTTGGCCGCCGGCTGCATCGAGGAGCGCGCTGAGGCCCTCCGCTGGGCCCTGGCCCGGCTGCCACTGCCCGGTGATGCCACGGCCGTCCACGACGCCCGGGTGACGGTGCGGAGGCTGGAGGCGGCATGGAGCGGATTCGCCAGCTGCCTGGTGGTCTCCCCCAGGCGTCGCCGCCGGCTGCTCCGCTCCGGGCGGCAGCTGGGGGAGCTGCGCGACGCAGAGGTTCGCCTGGATCTCCTCGACCAGGTCCTGGGCCCGGTGGCGGTCTGGCGGGATCGGAGCGACGACCCCCGCAGCGCGGCGGGCGGCGCCGGCCAGCTGGTGCTCCGCCGGGAGGACCGGGTGCGACCGGGATTGCGAGGACTGGAGATGGAGGCCCGGCGCGCCCTCGCCGACAGCGCCGATCGCGAGATCGGCCGGCTCCGTGCTCAGCTGCTGACCGGGCCCGTGCTCGGCCAGCTCGAGAGCCTCACCCGGTTGCCGAAGCTACGTGAGGGCCATCCCGGCACCACCAGCGCTGGGGATTTGGCGGCGCGGCAGCTGCTCCCGCGCTTCAAGCGGGCGGCCCGACCGCGAGCGGGGGAGGCTGGGCTGCACCAGCGGCGGATCGAGCTGCGCAAGCTCCGCTACCGATTGGAGCTCTTCGTACCAGTGCTGGGGCGCGGCCACCAGACCGTGCTCCAGGAGCTGCGCCAGCTCCACGCTCTGCTCGGCTATTTCCACGATGTGGAGGTCATGGTGGGCTGGGTGCAGGGATCCTCGCAGCAGCTGCCCCATGAGCTGAGGCCTGCGCTGAGACGTCTGGTGGTGAGGGTCGAGCTGGAGCAGCAGGTGTCCGAGGAGGCTGCCGAGGCTCAGCTGGCCCGCCTCGACCAGAGCGGGTGGTGGGCGACGGCCCGGGCGGCCTGCCTCAGCTGAGCTCCGGGTCGGCGAGCCGCCGCTGGCCGAATGGGGCCCGATCTCGAGGCGTTCGCGGGGCCAGGTCCGGGGCACGCCAACCCGCCCCAGCGCGCCCAGTCTGGGGCCCCGGCACGGCTCCTGATGGCGCCGGGCAGTGGCTGGGGCGCCGCCCTGAAGGCTGGGACCGGATGGGCTCCTCCACACGATCCTGGCGAGGCGGAGCCCGCCGCTCTGGAGGAGTTCAGCCTGCAGCGGTCGGCCTGAGTCGGAGGATCAGTCCGTCCGAGGCCAGGATGGCCCCAGGCACCGGCGCTCGCTCGGAGAGGTGGGTGAGGATGAAGCGGGTTCGCCGGGCCTCCTCCATGAGCGCCTGCACCTCTGCCTTCCAGAGGTGGACGGGGGCCGGCCCGGTCATGCTGGAGCACTCGCACAAGAGGTGCTGGACAGACGCGGCGAGCGCCCCGATGCCCGGGCACAGGGTGGTGTCCCCCGAGTAACCAAGGCTGACTCCGTGGCGTTCGATGCGGAAGGCGAGACATTCCAAGAGGGCTGAGTGCTCCACCTTGTAGGCGGTCACAGCGAAATCACCGAGCTCGCCGCTCCGGCCCGCCGCCCACCACTCCACCGTCGGGGCCTGGCTCTCCAGGATGCGCTCCCAGAAGGGGCCGCCCAGAGCCAGCCGGCCCAGCTGGTCCAGGCACTGAGCGGTGTCCTTGGGGCCCACGATCCGCAGGGGGACGGCGTCGGGGTGGGCCTGGGCCCGCGCCGCGACGAACATCGGCAATTGGAGGACGTGGTCGCCGTGCAGGTGGGAGATGGCGACCACCTTGACCTCGGCGCTGCTCCGGCCCATCTGGCCGAGAAGGCTGGTCACCGGGGCCCCACAGTCCAAGAGCAGCTGCCCGTCCAGGAGGTACCCGGCGTTGTGCCCGACGGCGGAGAAGGCGGAGCCGCTGCCCAGGACCGCCAGCTCCAGGTAGGGGTCGACCGACTCGTCCCCCCGGCTGCGGCCCCGGGCCGCGCCCGGGCGGCCCCGCCGGGGTGGCTCGGCCCGGGGAGACAAGACTGTGACCGACAGCTCGCTCAGACCACCGCTCGGCCGGCGAGCGTGTCCAGGCGGGCGAGGTCGTCTCCGCGGCGGACCACCCAGAGGTCCAGCACCAGCCTCCGCTCGGCGGGCACCCCGGACGGCGTCTGTCCGGAGAGCTCGGACGAGTCGATCAAGATCCCCAGGGCCCGGTTGCCCGGGCGCGACGCGGTCGCCACCGCCGCGACCCATTCGGAGCCCTGGTTGGGGGTGATGAGGACCACCCGGCCCCGATCCCGCCAGCTGGCCAGCTCCCGTCGCACCAGCTCGGCGAAGGGCACCGCCCCGTCGGCCCCGGCCGTGGCCAGATAGTCCAGCAGCGCCCGCTGGTGGAGCTTGCCCCGAGCGGCGGGAATCCGCTTCAGCTCCCGGCCCCAGGCGGACAGGGCGACCGCGCGCCCCTGGCGCGAGGCGGTGTGGGCGAGCGATGCGGCCAGGCTGATGGCGAGCTCCAGAGAGCTGTCTGAGCCTCGGCGCCAGTGGCTGCGGCTCTCAAGGTCGACCAGCAACAGCAGCTCCCCGCCCTGCGGTCTGCGGTCGGTCGACCGCCGGCGCGGCGCCGCTGCGGGCCCTGGTGACCAGCCCAGCGCGATCGGCACTCGGGCGCCGCCAGGCGGGGCGGGGGCGTCGTCCTGGCCGGGGTCCGGGACCGCCACCAAGGCGGGATAGACCACCAGATGCCCACCGCCGGGGAGGGTCAGGCGACGCTGGAGGAGCCCAAGCGGGTCGCGGACCCGAAGCTCGGTGGGACCCAGTTGGTAGCGGCCCCGGCGGCGGAGTCGGGTGCTCGTCTCCCAGCTCACCGTCTGGTGCGGCCCCAGGGAGAGGCTCCGCTCGACTCCCGCGTCGCCCAGCTCGGAGCGGTCCTGGACCTCCAGGGACCCGACGGGAAGCCAGCAGTCGTTCTCCAGGGTGAAGCGCTGAACCAGCTCCTGGCCGACCACCGCCGCCTCCTCTCCAGCCTCCCGGAGCAGCTGCAGGTGGCGGCCGCACCACCAGCTCCAGAAGGCTGCCAGGACCGTCAGCAGGAGGGCGACGAAGACCGGGAGCAGGGCCCAGACCATGCCGCCGGCGCAGGCGAGGCCGCCCACCACCACCAGCAGCGCCAGGACCCCGACCCGCCAACTGCCCACTCCCCACCCCCGGGGTTGAGGTCCCGCTGCCATGCCTCCGCGCCCGGGCTGGACGCCGGAGCCACCACCTCCCCGTCCCGGACATTGCCGGCCGCGGCGGGGAGTGCTGAGCCGGGTGCTCCGACCGGGCCGCTCAGGCACCGTCAACGGTTCCGGCAAGCTGGGCGGCGGCCGCGGCGTCGCGACGACGGCCTGGGTCCGGCCCCTCCGGGAGTCGCGGAGCTCACCGTTAGAGCCGTTCGACCCGTCCCAGATCGAGGACGAAGACGGTGGCACGGCCGACCTCCACCTCGACGTCGACCTCGCCTCCCTCACCTTGGTTGGCGCGTCCCGAACCCAGCTGCTCATGGCGTGGCTTGCACACAGAGCGGAGGGTTGAGATCGCCTCCTCGACCAGGCTGTCATCGACCCCGAGCAGAAGGAGCGAATTCCGGCGCTGCAGGAAGCCGCCCTCACTGTTGAGCCGGGTGACCCCGAAGCCTCGTCTGCCCAGGAGGTCGATGGCTCGGGCGGCGTCCTGCTCGTGAACTACGGCCAGTACCAGTTTCACACCACTCTCCTAGCTGCCAACCGCTCACGGGCTACCCCCCAGCAGCTCTCGGCGAGCTCCTCGGCCGGTGGGTTCGCCGGCAGAACCACGATTCGTTGGGAGAACCGCTGGGCCAGGGCCAGGTACCCCTGGCGGACCCGCTCATGGTAGGCGGTCGGCTCAGCCTCCATCCGATCGAGGGGGAGCGCCGCGGCGAAGCGGCGCTGCGCCGCTTCGACCGGGAGGTCCAGGAGAAGAGTGAGGTCGGGCAGCAGCCCGGCGCCGGCGACCCGGTGCAGCTGGAGCAGGGCGTCCTGGTCCAGGCCCCTCCCCGAGCCCTGGTAAGCCAGGGTGGAGTCGAGGTAGCGGTCCGAGATCACCACCGCCCCGGTGGCCAGGCCAGGCTCGATCAGCTCCCGCAGCAGCTGCACCCGGGCGGCCAGGAAGAGCGCCACCTCCGCCCAGGGTTCGGGCGGCCCGCCCCCGGATCGCTCCAGGAGCAGGCCCCGGATCCGCTCGCCCAGGGCGGTGGTGCCAGGGTCGGTCGCCTCGGCGACCAGGTAGCCCTCCCGGCTCAGCCTGGCCGCCAGCCGCCGGGCCTGGCTGCTCTTGCCCGACCCGTCGATGCCCTCGAAGGTGATGAAGAAGCCCCGCTCGGGCACCCTCAGCCCGCCTGCGAGGCCTGGCTCGGGGGGTAGATGCGCAGCCGGCGCCGGGGTTCCTTGCCGGTGCTCCGAGCCACCAAATCGCTCTCCTCGACCAGCTGGTGCTGCAACCGCCGCACATAGGCGGTCCGGGGCGAGAGTTCCACGACTGTCCCCTGACGGGCCCGCTCAATGGCCTCCCGCACCTCGCGCATGGCGTCGTCGTTGGACTCGCCGGGCTCGATGTTGTAGAGGCGGCTCAGGAAGGCGCGCACCTGGGAGACGGTGTTGCTCCGCAGGATCGAGATGGGAATCCCCTCGGCCTCCGCCGCCCGCAGGGGCGAGTCCCGGCGCCGGTAGTAGTTCTTGAGGGTGACCACCATGTCGGCGTCGTCGACGTGGTGCTGGATCCGAATCGGCACCTTGAGCTCCCGGATCGCCTGTTCCAGGTAGACCCTGGAGACTCCATAGGGGAAGATCGAGGTGTCGGCGCCGCCCAGCTGGTGCTGGCCGTTGTGGCCGTCCGAGAGGTCGGCCAGCGTCACTGGGCGCCGTGGCCGGGACCCGGCGAAGTCGGCGCCAAAGAGTTCGCGCGAACCCCGATCGTCAAAGGGGGCGGGCTCGGCCAGCCGGGTGGTAACCCTCCGGCCCTCGCGCGACTCCCGCAGCTGGGCCGGGCGGGGCCGGCCCCTCAGGGCATCGTCGACCACCTCCGCCAGGGGCATGTGGACGGTCACCCGGTGGCGGTCGATGATCTCGACCAGAGCATCGAAGGTGGGTGGTGCCTTGCGCTCCAGGACAGACTTCTGGGTGCCCCGTCGCCGCGCTTCCTCGTCGGAGAGGGTCACCGTCTGGATGCCCCCTAGGAGGTCGTTGAGGGTGGGGTTGACCA
>PLTL01000005.1 GCA_003164475.1 Candidatus Dormiibacterota bacterium
AGCAGGGCCATCGCGACCGCAACCACGACCGGAAACGCCATGCCCACCACCATCGCCCGGGGCGCCTCGTGCGCCTGCTCGGCGGCGCTGCTGCGGGGAGCACCCAGGAAAGCGCCGCCCACGATCCTGATGTAGGTGGTCACGGCGAGGGCAAAGGTCAGGGTCAGGAGCGCGCCGGCGGCGGCCAGGTAGACGCGGTCTCCGGCACTGGAGAGGTCGTGGGCGCGGATTAGCGTCTGCAGGCCGAGCCACTCGGTCTGGAAACCGTTCATGGGCGGGATACCGGCCAGCCCCATCGCCCCGAGCAGGAAGAGGGGCGTCGTCCACCGCATCCGCTTGGCCAGGCCGCCGAGCTGGTCCATGTCGCGCGTCCCGGTTCCGATGTCCACTGATCCGGCGCCGAGGAAGAGTGCTCCCTTGAGCAGCGCGTGGTACAGCGCATGCAGGCAGAGCACCAGCAGGGCGAGGCCGGCGAGCAGGGTCTTGCCGGCCGCGGCGAAGACCAGCGCCGCCCCGAGCATGGCGATCATGAAGCCGAGGTTCTCGATGGTGCTGTAGGCAAGCGCACGCTTGAGATCAGAGGCGAGCAACGAGAAGAGGATGCCGTAGGCGGCGGTCCCCACTCCCGCCGCCAGCGCCAGGTAGCCCCACCAGGCCGGCGGCGGGCCGAGGAACACGAAGGTCGACAGGAGCATGCCGTAGATGGCGGCCTTCACCACCACCGCCGAGAGCAGCGCGGAGACGTTGGAAGGTGCCGCGGGGTGCGCTTCGGGGAGCCAGCCCTGCAGTGGCACCAGCCCGGCCTTGGCGCCGAAACCGAAGAAGAAGAGCACGAAGGCGGCGTCGGCAACACCGCCCGACGGATGGTGCGCGGACAGCCACGCGAAGCTGGCCCCGGGAGCGAAGCCCCCGATGAGCGCGAAGCCGACCGCCATGCCGAAGAAGCCCACCTCGCTGAGGGCGAGCATGAGGAACGCCGCGCGGGGACGTCCTGGGTGGTCGAATTCGACGGTGACCAGAAAATAGGTGAGGATGGACATCGCCTCCCAGGCGACCAACAGGGTGAGCGCGGTGCCGGCGGCGACGACCAGGACGACAGCGCCCACGCTCAGGTTGAGGAGGGCGAGACTGGCGGCCTGGCGCAGCGTCCCACCCAGGTTCTGGGTGTACCCGGCGCTGTACACGAAGATGCCGATGCCGACCAGCCCGGTGAGGAGCAGGAAGACGCCGGCGAGCGGCGACGACCGGAGCTCGAACGCTCCGAGCGGGGTGGTCGCCGGGAGGGCTTCGGTCACGCTGGGCCCGCTCAGCCAGACTGTCGCGGCGACCGCCAGGACGGCGCATCCGACAGCCCCGGCGGCGGCGGAGACGTAGCCCATCCACAGCCAGCGGACCATCAGCACCCCGCTGACGGCCCCCAGGGCGAGGCAGAGGAGGCTCTCGACAAGAAGACTAAGCGCCATCACTGCCTCCCGCAGGGTGGTACCGCTCCTCGGCCCGGCCCACCGCCAGGAGCAGGCCATGGAGCAGCGCCAGCGGGGTGGGCGGGCATCCTGGCACGTACACGTCCACCGGGAGGATCCGGTCGAGCGGCCCGTGAACCATGAAGCTGCCCGCGAACGGACCTCCGCCGATGGCGCAGACGCCGGCGGCGACGACCAGCTTCGGCTCGGGCATGGCGGCATAGGTGTCGCGGAGCGGCTGCTCCATCTGACGTGTGACCACCCCCGTGACGAGCAGGGCGTCCGCGTGGCGCGGCGTGGGGGTGAAGAAGAGCCCGAGGCGATGCAGGTCGTACTGCGGCGCACTGAGCATCTGCAGCTCCGACTCGCAGCCGTTGCAGGAGCCGGCGTCGACGTGGCGGATGTGCAGCGAACGCCGGAAGAGCCGGAGCGAACGTCGTGCCAGCTCGGCTGCGACCGCGGCCTCTTCCGGGGCCGGCCCCGATCCCGGGGTCCACGTCGCTCGAACGCTGAGGCGCTCGCGGGAACGAACGGCCACCTCCGGCCGGTGCACGTAGCGGAAGGCGTTCGGGAAGGCGCGGACGCAGGCGCCGCACATGACACACTGGCCCGCGTCGAAGGTGATGCTTCCCGCGGTGGCATCGCCGTCGGAGCGGAGGGCGCTCGTGGGACAGATGCCTGCCGCCTCCACCGCCTGGGCTCCCGACAGCTCGGAGACCTCGAGGGCCACCACCGAGGGCGCAGTGCCGGCGGCCGCGTCGGGGCGCGACGGGTAGCGCGTGGTCAGAACCCCGCGGTGGAGGCCGATCCCGATCCAGCGGCTCATCGGTCGAACTCCGCGTGGGAGAGGGCGAAGCTGGCCTCGATGACGGGGTAGTCGGTGAGGTTGTTGCCACTGGCGCACGCGTCGGCGTAGACGTGCCAGTTGACGAAGGCGGACGGCCGGGCGCGCCATCTCGCCACCCGCCCCTCGGGGGTGAGCTCGACCCAGTGCAGCGTCTCGCCCCCCGCGCCCTCACTCCAGCCGAGGGCGGAACCGGGAGCCTCCCCGGGAGCCCCTCCCCCTCCCGTCGTGGCGAGCGGCCAGCTGTCCAGCACCTGCTCGACGATGGCGAGCGACTGCTGGACCTCGGCCAGGCGGATGCCGAGACGGGCGAGCGCATCTCCCTCCGATCGGACCGGCACCTCAAAGGCCACGCGGTCGTAGGCGGCGTAGGGGTGATCACGGCGGCAGTCCCGGTCCGCCCCCGTGGAGCGGCCGATCGGCCCGACGAGATTGTGCTGTGCCGCGTGGCGCGGTCGGAGGAACGCGGTGGTCTCCAGGCGATCGGTGAACGTGCCGGTGTCCTCGAGCACCGCCTGCAGCCGCCGGCTTCGACGGCGCCACCGTGGCACATCCCGGCCCAGCGTCCGGAGCTCCGCCGGGGACAGCGGCGCGGCCAGCCCGCCCAGGGCGAGCGCGCCGCGCAGGTAGCGATGCGAGGTCAGATCAGCGCAGCGGCGGAGGACCTCCTCCTTGAGCGCTGCGTACTGTGCTCCCGCCACCAGCAGGCCGGTAGCGTCCGCCAGGCGACCGATGTCTCCGAAATGGTTGTGCAGCCGCTCCAGCTCGTTCATCAGGGTGCGTGCCCTGCGCGCCCCGTCATCGACCGAAATCCCCAGGGCGCGCTCGGCGGCCTGGACAAAGGCGAGTCCGTTGGCGAAGGCCGAGACGCCAGCGAGGCGCTCGGCGAGGAGGAGGCCCTGCTCCACGGTCCGCCCTTCGGCAAGGCGCTCGATGGCGCGGAACTTGTAACCGAGGAGAGGGCTCACCGCCACCAGGTCCTCGCCTCCGCTCTCGAAGAGGAACTCACCGGACTCCTGGGGACCGCTCCGCACCGGCCCCAAGGGGATCTGGAAGACACCCCGTCCGCTCACCATGGGCACCCGCTCGGGGATCCCGGGACCGGCGCCCAGCCGTTCGTCGACCGGCGCGCGCATCGGTGGCTGCCCCTCCGGCCAGTCATGGAGCCGCAGGCGCGCCGGCAGCGGGTGCCCGACCGGCTCCAGCCCGTGCATCTCCCGGATCTCGCGCTCGTACCAGCTGGCGGCGTGGATGAAGGGCGTGATGGACGCGAACGAGTCCCCGCTCAGCCGGCAGCGCACCGTCAGCCACTCGGGGTCCCCGCGGACCTGGAAGACGGCGGTGAGCGACGGCTCGCCATCGCCGGTCGTGGCGAAGAGGTCGGCGAGCACCGCCGCCGCGGCGATCGCCGCCACCCAACCGGGGAACTTCTCCTCCGGGATCTCCGACCACAGCTCGCCCGGCGCTCGCGTCGAGACCTCGATCCCGAACCTTTGAGCCAGCTCGCGGAGGGTGGTCATCGCCCCATCACCGACGCCCCGCTGTGGAGCAGCTGATCCAGTGGGCCGGGAATCCAGACCCCGATCACCAAGATGGCGGCGAGGAGGGCCAGCGCGGGGGCCAGGATCAACGGGTTCAGCTCTCCCATGACCACCGCGTCCGCATCCGCTCGCCGGCTGAAGGTCATGGTGTGAAAGGGCGCCACCATGGCGATGAACCCGACCAGGAGCAGCCCCGCGATCAGCGCCGCCAGCACCCACAGGTGCCCGGCGACGGCACCGGCGATGATCGAGAACTCCGCGATGAACACGCCGAATGGGGGCGCGCCGGCGATGGCCAGGGCGCCGCCGACGAGCAGGGTCGCGGTCCACGGCATCGCCTGCACCACCCCGCGCACCTCCGAGATGGCGGTGGTTCGAAAGCGGAGCAGGAGGTTGCCGGTGGCGAAGAACATCAGGCACTTGGTCAACCCGTGGGCGACGATCAGGAACAGGGCTCCGAGCAGCGCCAGCGGCGTGCCGATGCCGACGCCCACCGATATCAGCCCGATCTGCTCAACCGACGAGTAGGCGAGAAGCCGCTTGAAGTCGCGCTGCGAGATGAGGAAGATGACGCCCACCGCCATCGAGAGAAGTCCGAAAACGAGCAGGCCGCTGCGCAGTGGCGCGGCGCCCGCCGCGGGCGCGGCCAGCGTATAGACGCGGAAGATGCCGAGCAGGGCGCAGTTGAGCTCGGCGCCGGACAGCATGGCGCACACCGGCGACGGCGCCTGGCTGTGGGCGTCCGGCAGCCAGGTGTGCATCGGAGCCAGGCCCGCCTTGGTGCCGAAGCCGACCAGCACCAGCAGGAACGCCGCGCCCGCCAGCACCGGCGAGAGATGCCCGGCGGCACGGGCCAGGACCGGTATCGAGAAGTCGTACGAGTTGCCCAGCGCCCCCACCCCGGACTGATACAGGAGGAGGAACCCGAAGAGCGCCACCAGGCTGCCGGTGACGGTGAGGACGATGAACTTCCAGGCGGCTTCGAGTGACGGGTGCGACCCGTAGAAATCGACCAGGGGCGCGGACGCCAGGGTGGTGGCGCTGATCGCCGTCCAGAGCATGCCGAGGTTGCCGGAGACGGTGACGGCGATCATGGTGAAGAAGAAGAGGTGGAGCACCACGAAGTACTTGCGCAGCTCGTCTGCCCTGACCGCCCCCTCGCGCAGTTCGTGGCGCAGATACCCGATCGAGTAGATCGATGCCAGGCTGGACACCACCGCCACGACCAGCAGGACGACCCCGGAGAGCCCGTCCAGGTACAGCCAGTGCCCGAAGCAGTCGAGCGCCGGCCCCTGCACGGCGAGGGTGATCAGGGTCAGGGCGATGCCGAGTGTTGCCGCCTCGAAGATGGCGGCGACGGCGTACAGCCATCTCGGCCTCAGAACGAGACTCAGAAGAGCTGCCAGCAGGGGCACCGCCAGCACGGCCACGAGGAGAGTGGCGTCCGTCATCCGCGCAGCCTCGACAGCTCTGAGGTGTCGGTGGAGGAGACGGTCTCGTGCATCCGGGCGATGAGGAAGCCCATCACCGCGACACCGACGAGAACGTCGAGGAAGACGGCGAACTCGATGAGCAGGCCCAGTCCGGAGGCCACCACCAGACCGACCAGGATCACGCCGTTCTCGGCCACGAGCAGGCCGGCCAGCTGGAGCACCGCGTCACGCCGGGCCATGGCCGTGAAGAAACCGAGGAGGGTGACCGCGATGGCCACTCCGAGCACGGGCTCGGCGAGCAGGGCGGGATGGTACGGCAGCCGCGCCGCCGCGACGAAGCCGATGAGCGTCAGACCCGCGCCGATCAGCAGCGCCGTGGGGAAACCAACGTGGTACTGAAGCTCCCTCTTCCCGTACGTGGTCTTCGCCTGACGCTCGATCACCGCGGGGATGGCGAGCCCCTTGATGGCGATGGTGAGGATCCCGAGGGCGAGCAGGTCGGGGTCGCGCGTCGCGGCGAACAGTGCGAGGGCAAGGCAGCCGAGCAGGATCGACTGGATCGCGTAGCCGTCAACGGCCGCTCTGATCTGCCGGGCGATCAGGAGCCAGAAGCCGACCAGGAGGATCAGGGTCGAGAAGACTGCTGCAGCGAGATCCATCACCGGCCCAGGCTGAAGAGAACGATGGAGAGGAACGACAGCACGAAGGTGCCCCCGAGGTACTCGGGCACCCGGAGGATGCGGATCTTGGACAGAGCGGATTCGATGCCCGCGATGAGCACCGCTGCCCCGAGCATCTTCGCGGC
Source organism: Candidatus Dormiibacterota bacterium (assembly GCA_003164475.1). The sequence continues at coordinate 6,087 of PLTL01000005.1, forward strand.
GAGGGTCCCGATGGCGATGGCGAACGCGGGCAGCGTTATCTGGGTGGCGAGGCCGTCAGGCCAGATGAGGACGTTGAGCCACACCACCAGGAGCACGAAGAGCTTCATCCATCCGCCCCACTCCATCAGCGCCTGATCGGGCCCGGAGAACTCGAAGAGGCGCGAGGCTTCGATCATGGACAGCTCCTGTGCCGTGCCGGGGTTGTCGATGGGAAGGCGGCCGGTCTCGGCCAGGAGCACCATCAGGAAGGCGGCGGCGATGAGGGCGTGGCTGGGCGTGATCAGCGGTGAGGCGTTGTGCAGGACGTCGTTGACGACGAAGGGGACCGTCCCGCCCGAGATGTAGCCCACCGCGAAGAAGATGAGGATGAGGGTGGGCTCGGCAAGCGAGGAGACGAGGCGGGAGCGGCTCGCCCCCAGGCCCCCGTAGGGACTGGCGCTGTCCATGGCGGCGAGGTTGGTGAAGAAGCCGCCGATGCCGATGACAAAGCCGCTTCCGACCATGTCCGCCATAAAGGCCCAGCTCAGCGGGAACGCCGTGAGCACGGGGATCAGCATGGCGAAGGCGATCGGGGCGGCAAAGACGATGTAGGGAGTGAACCGGAATACCCAGGAGGCCTCGGGGGTCGCCGATCGCTGCTTGCCAAAGAGCTTGGCGAGATCGAAGTAGGGCTGGAACGGCGACGGGCCCCGGCGCGACTGGACCACGGCCTCGAGCCTCGCGATGACGCCCTTGAGCAAGGGCGCGAGAGTGAGAACGACAAGGACGGCGACGCACTGGCCGATCGCCGCGGCTAGCACAGCGCAAGGCCCCGGCGCGAGGTGGTCGGCAGCACCCTAACCTCCATGGAAGATGGTGGTCAGGGGCCATCAGCTCCGCGGAGCGCTGTCGGCGCCGAGGCGACGTGGCGAGCCCCATCGCCGGGGGT
>PLTL01000008.1 GCA_003164475.1 Candidatus Dormiibacterota bacterium
GTCTCGATCTCCTTCTGCGAGCTATACACGCCGCCGAAGATGGACCGGAAGGGGTTGGTGAAGCCCGTCGCCGTGTACTGCATGCTCGCGGTCCGCTGCGCCACCGCCCCGGCCCACACCGGGGACTCGCGGCGGCTCTGGCGGCAGAGCAGCCGGAGCCCAGCCGCCGTGAGCAGGATGATGAACGCCAGGCTGAGGAAGATGTAGGTGGGCGAGATGAATGCGAAGTTGGCACTGGTGGGGACGATGACCAGGCCATTGGCGGGGACGATCGGGCTCAGGAAGGTCCCGCCCAGTTTCACCAGGCCGGCGTACTGCCCGGGATGGGTGAAGATCGGCGGCAGCACCGCCGCGAGCAGGTTGGGGGCGTGACTGGCGCTCTGCGCGGCGGAGGCAGCGGCGCCGACGCCGAGCGGGGGTAGCAGGGCCATCGCGACCGCAACCACGACCGGAAACGCCATGCCCACCACCATCGCCCGGGGCGCCTCGTGCGCCTGCTCGGCGGCGCTGCTGCGGGGAGCACCCAGGAAAGCGCCGCCCACGATCCTGATGTAGGTGGTCACGGCGAGGGCAAAGGTCAGGGTCAGGAGCGCGCCGGCGGCGGCCAGGTAGACGCGGTCTCCGGCACTGGAGAGGTCGTGGGCGCGGATCAGCGTCTGCAGCCCGAGCCACTCGGTCTGGAACCCGTTCATGGGCGGGATGCCGGCCAGCCCCATCGCCCCGAGCAGAAAGAGGGGCGTCGTCCACCGCATCCGCTTGGCCAGGCCGCCGAGCTGGTCCATGTCGCGCGTCCCGGTACCGACGTCCACTGATCCGGCACCGAGGAACAGGGCTCCCTTGAGCAGCGCGTGGTACAGCGCATGCAGGCAGAGCACCAGCAGGGCGAGGCCCGCGAGCAGGGTCTTGCCGGCCGCGGTGAAGACCAGTGCCGCCCCCAGCATCGCGATCATGAAGCCGAGGTTCTCGATGGTGCTGTAGGCCAGCGCACGCTTGAGATCGGAGGCGAGCAGTGAGAAGAGGATGCCGTAGGCGGCGGTCCCCACTCCCGCTGCCAGCGCCAGGTACCCCCACCAGGCCGGCGGCGGGCCGAGGAACACGAACGTCGACAGCACCATGCCGTAGATGGCGGCCTTCACCACCACCGCCGAGAGCAGCGCAGAGACGTTCGAAGGTGCCGCGGGGTGCGCTTCGGGGAGCCAGCCCTGCAGTGGCACCAGCCCGGCCTTGGCGCCGAAGCCGAAGAAGAAGAGCACGAAGGCGGCGTCGGCCACTCCGCCCGACGGATGGTGCGCGGCCAGCCAGGCGAAGGTGACCCCGGGGGCGAAGCCCCCGATCAGGGCGAAGCCGACCGCCATGCCGAAGAAGCCCACCTCGCTGAGGGCCAACATGAGGAACGCCGCTCGGGGCCGCCCGGGATGGTCGAACTCGACAGTGACCAGCAGGTAGGTGAGGATGGACATCGCCTCCCAGGCGACCAGCAGGGTGAGCGCGGTGCCGGCGGCCACGACCAGGACGACCGCGCCCACGCTCAGGTTGAGAAGGGCGAGACTGGCAGCCTGGCGTAGCGTCCCACCCAGGTTCCGGGTGTAACCCGCGCTGTACACGAAGATGCCGATGCCGACCAGCCCGGTGAGAAGCAGGAAGACGCCGGCGAGCGGCGACGACCGGAGCTCGAACGCTCCCAGCGGGGTGGTCGCCGGGAGCCCTCCGGTCACGCTGGGCCCGCTCAGCCAGACTGTCGCCGCGACCACCAGGACGGCACATCCGACGCTCCCGGCGGCAGTGGAGACGTAGCTCATCCACAGCCAGCGGACCATCAGCACGCCGCTCACGGCCCCCAGGGCAAAGCAGAGAAGGCCCTCGACGAGAAGGCTAAGCGCCATCACTACCTCCCGCAGGGTGGTACCGCTCCTCGGCCCGTCCCACCGCCAGGAGCAGGCCGTGGAGCAGCGCCAGCGGGGTGGGCGGGCACCCGGGGACGTACACGTCCACCGGGAGGATCCGGTCGAGTGGCCCGTGGACCATGAGGCTGCCCGCGAACGGACCTCCGCCGATGGCGCAGACGCCGGCGGCAACGACCAGCTTCGGCTCGGGCATGGCGTCATAGGTGTCACGGAGCGGCTGCTCCATCTGGCGTGTCACCACCCCGGTGACCAGCAGGGCGTCCGCGTGGCGCGGCGTGGGGGTGAAGAACAGGCCGAGGCGATGCAGGTCGTACTGCGGCGCGCTGAGCATCTGCAGCTCGGACTCGCAGCCGTTGCAGGAGCCGGCGTCGACGTGGCGGATGTGCAGTGAATGCCGGAAGAGCCGGAGCGAACGCCGTGCCAGCGTGGCTGCGACCGCGGCCTCTTCCAGGGCCGGCCCCGATCCCGGGGTCCACGTCGCTCGAACACTGAGGCGCTCGCGGGAACGCACGGCCACCTCCGGCCGGTGCACGGAGCGAAAGGCGTTGGGGAAGGCCCGGACGCAGGCGCCGCACATGACGCACTGGCCCGCGTCGAAGGTGATGCTTCCCTCGCTGGCATCGCCGTCGGTGCGGAGGGCGCTGGTGGGACAGAGGCCGGCCGCCTCCACCGCCTGCACTCCCGACAGCTCGGAGATCTCGAGGGCCACTGCCGATGGCGCGGTGCCGTCGGCGGGATCGGGGCGCGACGGGTAACGCGTGGTCAACACTCCGCGGTGGAGCCCGATCCCGATCCAGCGGCTCATCGGTCGAACTCCGCGTGGGAGAGGGCGAAGCTGGCCTCGATGACGGGGTAGTCGGTGAGGTTGTTGCCACTGGCGCACGCGTCGGCGTAGACGTGCCAGTTGACCAAGGCGGCGGGCCGGGCGCGCCATCTCGCCACCCGCCCCTCAGGGGTGACCTCGACCCAGTGCAGTGTCTCGCCACCCGCGCCCTCGCTCCACCCGAGGGCAGAACCGGGAGCCTCTCCGGGAGCCCCTCCCCCTCCCGTCGTGGCAGGCGGCCAGCTGTCCAGCAGCTGCTCGACGATGGCGAGCGACTGCTGGACCTCGGTCAGGCGGATGCCGAGACGAGCGAGCGCATCCCCCTCGGATCGAACCGGCACCTCAAAGGTCACCCGGTCGTAGGCGGCGTAGGGGTGGTCACGGCGGCAGTCGCGGTCCGCCCCCGTGGAGCGGCCGATCGGTCCTACGAGGTTGTGCTGTGCCGCGTGGCGAGGCCGGAGGAACGCGGTGGTCTCCAGGCGGTCGGTGAACGTGCCGGTGTCCTCGAGCACCGCCTGCAGTCGTCGGCTGCGGCGACGCCACCGTGGCACATCGCGGCCCAGCATCCGAAGCTCCGCCTGGGGCAGCGGCGCGGTCAGCCCACCCACGGCGAGTGCGCCGCGCAGGTAACGATGCGAGGTCAGCTCGGCGCAGCGGCGGAGAACCTCCTCCTTGAGCGCAGCGTACTGTGCTCCCGCCACCAGCAGGCCGGTGGCGTCCGCCAGGCGCCCAATGTCTCCGAAATGGTTGTGCAGCCGCTCCAGCTCGTTCATGAGGGTGCGTGCCGTGCACGCCCCGTCATCGATGGAGACCCCCATGGCACGCTCGGCGGCTTGGACAAAGGCCAGTCCGTTGGCGAAGGCTGATACGCCGGCGAGGCGCTCGGCGAGGACGAGGCCCTGATCCACAGTCCGGCCTTCGGCAAGGCGCTCTATGGCGCGGAATTTGTAACCGAGGAGAGGGCTCACCGCCACCAGGTCCTCGCCACCGCTGTCGAAGAGAAACTCACCGGACTCCTGGGGACCGCTCCGCACCGGCCCCAAGGGGATCTGGAACACGCCCCGTCCCCTCACCATGGGCACCCGCTCGGGGATCCCGGGACCGGCGCCCAGTCGTTCGTCGACCGGCGCGCGCATCGGTGGCTGCCCCTCCGGCCAGTCATGGAGTCGCAGGCGCGCCGGCAGCGGGTGCCCGACCGGCTCCAGCCCGTGCATCTCGCGGATTTCGCGCTCGTACCAGCTGGCGGCGTGAACGGAGCGCGTGATGGACGCGAACGAGTCCCCGCTCAGCCGGCAGCGCACCGCCAGCCACTCCGGGTCGCCCCGAAGCTCGAACACAGCGGTGAGCGACGGCTCGCCCTCGCCGGTCGTGGCGAAGAGGTCGGCGAGCACCGCCGCGGCGGCGATCGCCGCCACCCAACCGGTGAACTGCTCCTCCGGGATCTCCGACCACAGCTCACCGGGCGCTCGCGTCGAGACCTCGATCCCGAACGTCTGAGCCAGTTCGCGCAGGGTCGTCATCGCCCCATCACCGACGCCGCGCTGTGGAGCAGATCTTCCAGAGGGCCGGGTACCCAGACCCCGATCACCAGGATGACGGCGAGCAGCGCCAGCGCGGGGGCCAGGATCAACAGGTTCAGGTCTCCCATGACCACCGCCTCCGAATCCGCTCGCCGGCTGAATGTCATGGTGTGAAAGGGCGCCACCATGGCGATGAACCCGACCAGGAGCAGCCCCGCGACCGCCGCCGCCAGCACCCACAGGTGTCCGGCGAGGGCACCGGTGATGATCGAGAGCTCCGCGATGAACACGCCGAACGGGGGCGCGCCGGCGATGGCCAGGGCGCCACCGACGAGCAGGGTGGCCGTCCACGGCATGGCCTGCACCACCCCGCGCACCCCCGAGATGGCGGTGGTTCGGAAGCGGAGCAGGAGGTTGCCGGTGGCGAAGAACATCAGGCACTTGGTCAGTCCATGGGCGACGATCAGGAGCAGAGCCCCGAGCAGCGCCAGCGGCGTGCCGATGCCGACGCCCACGCAGATCAACCCGATCTGCTCGACCGACGAGTAGGCGAGCAGCCGCTTGAAGTCACGCTGGGAGATCAGGAAGATGACGCCCACCGCCATCGAGAGAAGTCCGAAGGCGAGCAGGCCGCTGCGCAATGGTGCGGCACCCGCCGCGGGCGCGGCGAGCGTGTAGACGCGGAAGATGCCGAGCAGGGCGCAGTTGAGCTCGGCGCCGGACAGCATGGCGCACACCGGCGATGGGGCCTGGCTGTGGGCATCCGGCAGCCAGGTGTGCATCGGAGCCAGGCCCGCCTTGGTGCCGAAGCCGACCAGCACCAGCAGGAACGCCGTGCCGGCCAGCACCGGCGAGAGGTGGCCGGCAGCGCCTGCCAGGACCGGTATCGAGAAGTCGTACGAGTTGCCCAGCGCCCCCACCCCGGATTGGTACAGGAGGAGGAACCCGAAGAGCGCCACCAGGCTGCCGGTGACGGTGAGGACGATGAACTTCCAGGCGGCTTCGAGTGATTGGTGCGACCCGTAGAAATCGACCAGCGGCGCCGACGCCAGGGTGGTGGCGCTGATCGCCGTCCAGAGCATGCCGAGGTTGCCGGAGACGGTGACGGCGATCATGGTGAAGACGAAGAGGTGAAGCACCACGAAGTACTTGCGCAGCTCGTCTGCCCTGACCGCCCCCTCACGCAGCTCGTGGCGCAGGTACCCGATCGAGTAGATCGAGGCCAGGCTGGACACCACCGCCACCACCAGCAGGACGACCCCGGAGAGCCCGTCCAGGTACAGCCAGTGCCCGAAGCAGTCAAGCGCCGGCCCCTGCACGGCGAGGGTGATCAGGGTCAGGGCGATGCCGAGGGTTGCCGCCTCGAAGATGGCGGCGACGCCGTACAGCCACCTCGGCTTCAGAACGAGGCTGAGAAGAGCCGCCAGCAGGGGCACCACCAGCACGGCCACGAGCAGACCCGCGTTCGTCATCCGCGCAGCCTCGAGAGCTCTGATGTGTCGGTGGAGGAGACGGTCTCGTGCATCCGGGCGATGAGAAAGCCCATCACGGCGACACCGACGAGAACGTCGAGGAAGAGGGCGAACTCGATGAGCAGGCCCAGTCCGGAGGCCACCACCAGACCGACTAGGATCACGCCGTTCTCGGCCACCAGCAGGCCGGCCAGCTGGAGCACCGCGTCACGCCGAGCCATGGCCGTGAAGAAACCGAGGAGGGTGACCGCGATGGCCACTCCGAACACGGGCTCGGCGAGCAGGGCGGGATGGTACGGGAGCCGCGCCGCCGCGACGAAGCCGATCAGCGTCAGGCCGGCGCCGACCAGCAGCGCCGTGGGGAAACCAACGTGGTACTGAAGCTCCCTCTTCCCGTATGTGGTCTTCGCCTGCCGCTCGATCACGGCGGGGATGGCTACGCCCTTGATGGCGATGGTGAGGATCCCGAGGGCGAGCAGGTCGGGGTCACGCGTCGCGCCGAACAGGGCAAGGGCGAGGCAGCCGAGCAGGATCGACTGGATAGCGTAGCCGTCAACGGCCGCTCTGATCTGCCGGGCGACCAGGAGCCAGAAGCCGACCAGGAGGATCAGGGTCGAAAAGACTGCTGCAGCGAGATCCATCACCGGCCCAGACTGAAGAGAACGATGGAGAGGAACGACAGCACGAAGGTGCCCCCGAGGTACTCGGGCACCCGGAGGATGCGGATCTTGGACAGAGCGGACTCGATGCCGGCGATGAGCACCGCTGCTCCGAGCATCTTCGCGGCGAGGGTCCCGATGGCGATGGCGAAAGCGGGCAGCGTTATCTGGGTGGCGAGGCCGTCAGGCCAGATGAGGACGTTGAGCCACACCACCAGGAGCACGAAGAGCTTCATCCATCCGCCCCACTCCATCAGCGCCTGATCGGGACCGGAGAACTCGAAAAGGCGCGACGCCTCGATCATGGACAGTTCCTGCGTCGTACCGGGATTGTCGATGGGAAGGCGGCCGGTCTCGGCAAGGAGCACCATCAGGAAGGCGGCAGCGATGAGGGCGTGGCTGGGAGTGATCAGCGGCGAGGCGTTGTGCAGAACGTCGTTGACGACGAAGGGCACCGTGCCGCCCGAGATGTAACCCACCGCGAAGAAGATGACGATGAGGGTGGGTTCGGCGAGCGAGGAGACGAGGCGGGAACGGCTCGCCCCCAGGCCTCCGTAGGGACTGGCGCTGTCCATGGCGGCGAGGTTCGTGAAGAAGCCGCCGATGCCGATGACAAAGCCGCTTCCGACCATGTCCGCCATGAAGGCCCAGCTCAGCGGGAACGCCGTGAGCACGGGGATCAGCATGGCGAAGGCGATCGGCGCGGCAAAGACGATGTAGGGCGTGAACCGGAATACCCAGGAGGCCTCGGGGGTCGCCGATCGCTGCTTGCCGAAGAGCTTGACGAGATCGAAGTAGGGCTGGAAGAGCGATGGGCCCCGGCGCGACTGGACCACAGCCTCCAGCCTCGCGATGACGCCCTTGAGCAGGGGGGCCAGAGCAAGAACGACAAAGACGGCGACGCACTGGCCGATCGCCGCGGCTAGCACAGCGCATCGCCCCGGCGCGGGGTAGTCGGCAGCACCCTAACCTCCATGAAAGATGGCGGTCAGGGGCCATCAGCTCCGCGGAGCGCTGTCGGCGCCGAGGCGCCGTGGCGAGCCCCATCGCCGGGGGT
>PLTL01000386.1 GCA_003164475.1 Candidatus Dormiibacterota bacterium
CTACAACCTGGTCACCAAGCGCGCCATCGCCAAGGAGCACGCGGTGGTGGAGTGGATCGACGGCAACCTGGGCAGCAAGGTGACGATGAAGTACCCCTCCATCTACCTCATGGGCGAGGGGGCCCACGGCGAGGTGCTGTCGGTGGCCTTCGCGGGGGATGGACAGCACCAGGACGCCGGCGCCAAGGTGATCCATGTCGCCCCCAACACCACCAGCACCATCGTCAGCAAGTCGGTGAGCAAGGGCACTGGGCGGACCTCGTACCGGGGCCATCTCAAGGTCTACCCCAAGGCCTACGGCGTCCGCTCCAGCGTGCGCTGCGACGCTCTGCTCCTGGACGAGAAGGCCCGCAGTGACACCTACCCCTACATGGACGTGGAGGCCGAGGACGTCCAGATTGGTCACGAGGCGAGCGTCAGCAAGGTCGGCGACGAGCAGCTCTTCTACCTGCAGTCGCGGGGGATCTCCGAGGCCGAGGCCACGGCGATGATCGTCAACGGCTTCATCGAGCCCTTCGTCAAGGAACTGCCGATGGAGTACGCCCTGGAGCTCAACCGGCTGATCACCCTGCAGATGGAGGGTAGCGTCGGGTGAACCAGCGCCAGCAGCCGCGCTGCGGTCATCCGGGGCAGCTGAGCCGCCCTTGACCGAGATCGCCGCACCTGCCCCGCTGACGCGGGAGGAGGCAGCTCCAGTCGCCCTGCCGGGTGGTGACCCGGCCTGGCTGGCGGCGATTCGCCAGGCCGCCGCGGCCGCCTACCGGGAGGCTCCCTGGCCGTCCTCCGCACGGGACGAGGACTGGCACCGGACCCCCCAGATCGAGCGGCTGGACCCAGCCAGCTTCGCCGTGGCCGTGGGAGGCGGGAAGGATCTGCCGGAGTACCTCCGGCTGGCCCTGGCGCGCCCGCCGGCTGGTGCGGGCGCCCTGGCGACCCTGGTCTCGGACCAGCGGGGCAACCTCGAGCTGGGGACCTCCGCTCCGCCTGTGGTTCTCGAACTGGAGGCGGGGATCGAGGCCGAGCCGGAGCTCTGGCGCTCGGTGCTGGGCACGGTGGCGGCCCCCGGCCTGCGCAAGTGGGTTTCCCTCAACACGATCCGAGCTAGGGGCGGTGCCTGCATCCACGTGGGGAGGGGTCAGTCGCCCGATGGCTACGTCCGGCTGGTGCACGGAGTCGACCAGGGGAGCATCAGCTTCCCGCGCGTTCTTATCAAGTTGGAGGAGGGTTCCAGCCTCACCGTCCTGGAGGAGTGGGTCTCGCCGGAGCGCGACGCCTCGGTCCTGGCTCCGGTCGTGGAGGTCGAGCTGGCCCGTGGGTCCCACCTCACCCACCTGGTGCGGCAGACCTGTGGCGACCGGACCATCGTCCAGTCCACGGTCCGGGTCAATGTTGGCCAGGAGGCCCGCTACGATGGCCGCTGGATCATGCTCGGCTCCGCCTGGCTCAAGAGCCACCTCGAGGTCCTGATGCTGGGGGAGGGGTCGGACGCCCGCCTGGTGGGTCTCTGCCTCGGAGACGGCAAGCAGCACTTCGACGTCCAGACCCTCCAGGACCACATCGCCCGTGGCGCCGTGAGCGACCTCCTCTACCGGGTGGCGGTGGCCGGCCAATCGCGCTCGGTCTATGCGGGGCTGATCCGGGTCGAGGAGGGGGCCCAGAAGACCAACGCCTACGTCCAGAACCGCAACCTGCTGCTGAGCCCGGTGGCCAAGGCCGACAGCAATCCCACCCTGGAGATCCTGGCCAACGACGTTCGCTGCACCCACGGTTCCACCGCTGGTCGGATCGACGACAACCACCTCTTCTACTGCCAGAGCCGGGGGATTGGGCGGGAGCAGGCTCGCCGACTCATCGTCGAGGGCTTCTTCGCCGATGTCATCGACTCCTTCCCCGAGGGCGATCTGCGCGAGAGCACCGGCCGCCTGGTCCTTTCCGGGCTTGAGCGCTTGGTCAGGTCCGGGGCGCTGGTCGGCTCCACCCCGGACCCCTGATGGCGGAGTGGATCCGGATCGGCGACGCCGCGGCGATCCCTCGGGGTCACGCGGCCCGGGTGGACGTGGGCGACCTGCCGATCGCGGTCTTCAACGTGAACGGTGAGTTCCACGCCCTGGATGACACCTGCAGTCACGCCATGGCCGCTCTCTCCGAGGGCGAGCTCCACCCGGACAGCTGCTCGGTGGAATGCCCGCTGCACGGCAGCCAGTTCGACCTGAGAACCGGCGAGGCGGTCTCGCTGCCTGCGGTCGAGCCGGTCCGGGTTCACCGGGTGGAGGTCAGGGAGGGGGAGCTCTGGGTGGCAGTCAGCGAGGGGGCGCCGTGAGGACGGCGACGCTAGACGCCAGCCGGGTCGCATCTGACTTCCCGATCCTCCGGGAGCGGGTCAATGGCCATCGACTGGTCTACTTGGATAACGCGGCGTCGTCCCAGAAGCCGGAGGTGGTGATCGATGCCATCTCGGACTACTACCGGACGGCCAACGCCAATGTCCACCGGGGGGTCCACGCCCTCGGCGAGAGGGCCACCGAGGTTTTCGAGGGGGCTAGGGTGGCGGTGGCCCGGCTGGTCGGCGCTGAGCCCAGGGGGGTGATCTTCGTCCGGAACACCACCGAGGGGATCAACCTCGTGGCCCAAGCGTTCGCCCGAGAGCGATTCGGGCCCGCCGACCGAATCGTCTGCACCGAGATGGAGCATCACTCCAACCTGGTGCCCTGGCAGCGGGTCCGGGACCAGACCGGCTGCCAGCTGGAGTTCATCCCGGTCACCGCCGACGGGCAACTGGACTTGGAGGCGGCGGCGAGACTGCTCCAGCCGCCAACCCGGTTGGTGTCCGTCTCGCACGTCAGCAATGTCCTGGGGACGATCAACCCGGTCGCCGAGCTCATCGAGTGGGCGCACCGCGAGGGAATCGTGGTGTGCGTCGACGGGGCTCAGGCGGTGCCCCATATGCCGGTCGATATCGAAGCGTTGGACGCCGACTTCTACGCGTTCTCCGGCCACAAGATTTTTGCGCCGACCGGCATCGGCGCGCTTTACGGCAAAGCACCGTTGCTCGAAGCGATGCCGCCGTGGCAGGGCGGCGGTCACATGATCAAGGACGTGCGTTTTGAGAAAACCATTTATCAAAACGCGCCGGAAAAATTTGAGGCCGGAACGCCGGACATCGCCGGGGTTGTCGGACTCGGCGCGGCGATTGATTATTTGTTCA
>PLTL01000322.1 GCA_003164475.1 Candidatus Dormiibacterota bacterium
GAGGAGGCTTTCGGGCAGCCGCGCCGTGACCCGGGGACTGCGGCCCGTCTCCGTGACCCGCAGATGCGGTCGTCCAGGCCGGCGCAGCACCGCCACCACGTCCTCGGGCCCCATCTCCTCGACCTGGCGCGCCAGCTCCCACGCCTCCGCGTCGCTCAGGCCGTCCTGCTCTTTGGTGAAGGGACTGGTCACGGCAGCCCNNAGGCAGCTCGGCAGACCATGGCGTGAATGATCCGGCGGCCTCGCCCCCGGTCGATCCACCCGATCTCCAGCAGGTTGGCCTGGCTGTCGTAGCCGAGCCGGATCGTCACGCCGTTGCGCACCACGAACTCTGCCACCGGGTCTCGGTATGCCTCCCAGATGCGTTGATCACTGATGCCATGTGCCCTCGCCGAGGGTCCGATCGGTGGCCCGGCACTCGGCGGGGTGGGGGTCACCTACTCTCCGGTATTATAGCCGACATTATTCAGCGGTGCTCTGGGATGGCGCGCCGGGCGCCGACACGGGGGAGAGCGTCACCCGCCAGCGACCACATGGGGCGGGGCGCCGATGGACTCCATGATCGAGAGCGTCTCCTCGCTCGGCTGGACATCGCATCGCTCCGACAGCTCCCGGGTCAGTCGGCGGTACAGGTCGCGGGCAGCATCGCCGCGGCCCAGACGGTGCTGCCAGATGATCTGTTGGCGGAAGAGGTCCTCGATCGGGTCGGGGTCGATGCTGAGCGCCTGGTCCATGGTCAGAACGGCGGCGTCGAGGTCGCCCAGGTCAGCGTGAAGGTGAGCCAGATCCCGCAGCGTGTCGATGGCGGGCGCGCGCACCCCCTCCTGCTCCTCGACCAGCCAGTTGTAGGCGGCGCCGGCGAAGGGCTCACCGCGGAGGTCCTCGGTTGCCCTGGCGAGGAGAGCGCGGCGGTCCTCTGGGGCGGTCATCCGCTTGGCGGCGTCGCGGCCGGCCATCAGGCGGCCGTAGTCGGAGCCGACGATGTCGGCGTTGAGGCGCACCACGCCCTTGGCGGCCGGAAGGGGGTCGATGCTGTCGTCGCCGAGCAGCTTCCGGAGAGCTGCCCGGGTGCCACGCGTGCCCCACACCCAGCGGCCTCTCCAGACCTGGTCTGGGCTGCCCGCGCCGAGAAGAGAAATTCCCTCCTCCTCGGTGAGCTCCCCTCGGATCACGAGCAGAGCGAGCACCTGGCGCCCGGCGTCTGGGAGGCCCTTGCTGAGCTCCCGGCCGTCGAGCAGGATCCGAACCCGCCCATAGATGCGGACCTCCACGCGCCGCGGATCAAAGGCCGGCGGAAGCGGCAGGACCGCGGCCGGCGTTGCGGCAGAGAGGGCGGCCGATCCGGGCTCTGGGCGCGGCTGGTCGGCGACCTCGTCGACGACGATGAGCTCCGCGTCCTCCTCGGCACTCAAGTCGGGGATGACGTCCGGCCCCCGGCCGGCGGCGACGACGGTCACCAGCTCGACCGCCTCGCCCTCGGTGAGCCTGTAGAGAAAGGAAGCGCCGTGGACCAGATCGGGGGACGGCTCACCGACGCTGCCGTCGCCGGCGACGGTGAGAGGGCGATACCACGGCGCGTCAACCGGTGGCCCCACCAGGACCACTGCAACAGCACACCCTTGGGCCTGGTCGGCGAGCGCGCCGCAGCGATGAAGCTGCTCTGGGGTGAGATCCGTGGTGCGGACCATCGCGAGGAGGGCCTCGAGCGGAGAAGGCCCCCCGACGCGCTCATGCCAATCGCGTTGCTGGTCCGCCTCCAGGGCCTTCCGCTGACGGCCAATCGTCGCCTCCAGGCGGGTGAGGAAGACGTCGACCGAGAGTTCCTCCAGTCCGGGCGTGCCATCGGGGGTCGCGACCAAGGCAGGGCTCACCGGCGCGGAGGCAATGATCGCCTCGGCGTCCCACCATGCGTGGGCGGCGAGGAAGGACACGAGAATCGCCCGCGCGGCCTCTTCGGCCCCCGGCCCCATCAGGCCCAGGCGGTGCAGATCATCGATGTCCACAGCCACCTCGGGGCCACCCAACCCCCGACGGCCGATCAGGATGCGACCGGGCACGCCCTGGAGCTCATCCAGCGAAGCCTGGAGGGCCACCGCCTGCGGCCCGTCTCGCTGCGCGTCGGGGTCGCCACGCGCCGTGGCGCTGGCCACGGCGGCGCGAAGCCGCCGCAGGCTCGGCCGCCTGGCCAACACAGCAACCCGCGAGCCGCCGGCGCTGCCGGGGTGCCGGCGCCATCGCTCGTGGCGCTGGGCGGCAAGCAGTAGCGCGACGACCGCTGCGGCGGTCGCTGCGGCGATCACCCCTCCCTCGGGCAGCGTGACGCCCCAGCCCCCCTGCTCCGGCGCGGATCCACTCCCATCGTGAGGTGGCGTTGCCGCGCCCCCTCCGGGGACGGCCGCCGGAGCAGCGGGCGGCGTTGGGGTCGGGGTTGGAGTGGGCGCTGTCGCGGCCGGGGCCGCCGACATCGTGGGTGCCGGAGTGGGCGGAGTCGGCGTGCGCGTCGGGGGCACGGGGGTGGAGGCCGCGGGCGCGTCCACCGCCCCGCCAACACCCGGGACCTCGAGCTCCCATCCCGGGTAGATCCAGTGGGGGTCGGTGAAGACCCGGCCGTCGTCCTCGGTCTGGCCCTGGTTGGCCTCCCAGATGCTCGGCCACTCAGTGGGGTTGTGGTACTCCTCGCCAGCGATGCCCCAGAGGGTGTCGCCGGGGACCACGGTCACCTCCTGCTCGGGAGCGGCCTCGCCGGTCAGGGAGCCGACCACGCCCGCGACGCCTGCAGAGGGCGCCGGGGAGTCCGGCTGGAGCGCTCGGTGGTCGATCAGGGCGGCGAGAGCGTCATGGGGCGCGGCGAGGACGGTGCTGTGCTGGACCGGCGCCAGGGCGGCGGCGAGGGAGGCCGGGCGCGCCGGCACGGCCGCGCGGTTCATCAGGGCGATGCCGAACAGGACGACGCTGACCAGGAGCGCGGCAAGCCACTGGCCGGGGGCCACCCAGGGCCG
>PLTL01000332.1 GCA_003164475.1 Candidatus Dormiibacterota bacterium
CGCCCTTGCGGGTTCAGGTTCGTGAGGCGGCCGCCGCCGCGCAGCGCGGGAAGCCGGCCGTGAGCGCGGCCACGGCGCGCGAGCAGCTGGGCCGCATCGCTGGGGTATCCGAAGAGCTCCGCGTCCTCGACCACGTGCCACCAGAATCCGGCCTGTAGGCTTCGTGCTCCAGCCGCGTCCCGTCGAGTGGGACGAGGTTACCTTCGCTGAGTTGGAGCGCCTCGCTGCGGAGTTACCCCGTGCTGCCGCTCGCGCTCTGGTCGCGGCGGAGCGGATGGGCGCGACCGGTTATGACGAGGGCCGCCCGACCCATGAGCCCGGCGTCCGCTATCGCCCCCCGTACCAGCGCGGGGAGCGCATCGGGATCTACTACACGCTCACTCCCTGGGGGCTGCGGGTGGTCTGGGTCGCGGACGCCTGGCAGCTCCGAGAACTGCCCTAGCCGTCCGCTGCCATCGGACCTGGCAGCTCGCGCCGGCGAGCGATGACCGGCTCCTCGCCCGATAGGGGATGTGGAGGAGTTCGCCCGCTCGCTGCTTGGCCCGCTCGCCGCGGCGGTCATAGCGGGAGGTAGTGGCCGGGGAGGCAGGGCCGGCGGCGACCTCCGCCGACATCGGGACTGCGCCCGCCGATGGGTAAAAGGGGAGATCCCGCCGCCTACCGATCAACCATCTGCTAGGTGAGGTTGATGGCTGCTAACAGTCCCGAGGCCTCGCGGGCACCTACTTGTCGATGCGCTGGTCGGTCAGCGGCTCCCCCGGGGGGCGCCGGGTGCTGCGGTTGACTACGTGGGCCGAACTCATGACCTCACTATACCCCCGCTCATCGGCTGCGAAGCCTATGCGCCGGCATCCTCTGGGCGCCCGGGGGGCTGCCCCAGAAGCCGCTCTTCCACCCGCGCACGATTCTTCTCGGTGACCCAGAAGTCGGCCAGCTCGGCGGGAGTCACCGGGGCGTGGGGTTCGGGCGCTCGAGCTCGAAACCGCTCAAGAAGCCAGACGGCGTTTTCGAGGAGGGTCGGATCGCCCGCCGAAGGCCGGAGGCGTTCCCCATGCTCCTGCCAATAGGCTTCCCAGACGTCGGAGAACTCCTGCCAGGCGTCGTCCTCGAAGAGCAAACGGCGTTTGGTGCAATACCCGACGAGTTCGATGAAGTTGCCGATCTCGTCCAGGGCAACCTGGGCCTCCGGGTCGAGGCTGGCTTTGGGACTGTCACGGAGCCCGAGCGTGGCCAGGGCGAGCCGCGCGCGGAAGCGGCGCATGGTTTCTCCATCCCACTGGTCGCGGAAGCGGAGCAGGAGGGTCATGGACGCGTGTCCGCGCATCGTCTGATCGGTTTCCTGCTGTCGCGCTGCCTGGTCGTTTACCAGGTGTAGCTGTCGATCGGCGAGCTCCAGCTGCTTCGTCGCGGTTGCCTTCTGACTCAGGAAGCTCTGCCGGGCGACCTTGGCGGCGAAGCCGGCAATGGCAGCGGCGGCCAACGTCGCCACAGCAGCGACGCCCTCCAGGACGGGCAGAGCGTCCGCCAGAAGCAGGGGCGCGGGCTGGCCTATCACTGGCCGAAGGATGCCACGTGGCGATCCCGAGGCACTGTCACGAGGCGCCCGCTCAGGCCGCTGCCCGAGTGGATAGCGCCAGCCGAGCGGTTTCGTCTCCGCGGAGGAAGCGGTAGGACTGGGGAATCGTCGATCCCTCGGGAAGGAGCGTCGGATCCAGAGTCTGGACCTCGCGGATCATGATCGCGTGCGCTTGCGTGCGCCCCCGGAAGTAGTCGCGGAACTCGTCCTCGCTGAGACCTGCGTGCCCCTCAACTTGGCTCCAAAGCCAGGCGGGCTGGCCGCTGACGATGTCGCCGGCTTCGAACACCCCGATGACGGCCCCAGTGGGCTTAGTTGCGTACATCCAAACCCTGCTTCCCGGGTCGAAGCGGGGGCGCACTCGCCGGAACTCGAACTTCTTCTCGCCGGTAAGGATCGATGAGGCGAAAGGCAACCTGATGGACATAAGCACGTTGGTCACCATGACAGGCCTCCGGCAGCTCGGATCTCAGCGTATGCGTCGGTGGAGATCGGGGTCAGTCCTTGGGGGGCCGCCCCAGGCGTGCGTAGGATACGGCGCAGTTCGGGCAGCGGAACGGCCCGAGAGAAGGGCAGATAGAGGCCGAAGCGGAGAGCGAGGACCTCTCCCGCGTGTGCGCCGCGCGCCTGGACGTGCCCGCGGATCTGGTCCTCGGTGTAGACGCCGATATCGCCGAAGAGTTGCCATGCGACCTCTGGCGGGGCGATCACATGCTCTAGGACCCGCGCCTCGCCCACGCAGGCGCTGACCGGATCGGACACGTAAAAGACGATCGGCGCCCGGAGGGTCAGCTGGCGTTCGCACCGCGGGAAGCAGTAGTACGCGTTATCCCTGCGAAGCAGGAGCCGGTCGATGGGCCGGTCGTCGAGTGGGAGCTCCGGCTGGAGAGCCGGGTACGCCATCATCCGCTCCGCCCATTGCGGCTGGATCGGAATGAGCAGTGCGCGCCGACGCGCGAGACGGAGACGCACCGGATAGAAGATCGTCTCCAACTCCACAGGGTCGAGAGTGCGCAGGGAACGTCCCTCTTCATCCAGGAACCGGACCCGCCCGTCCTCGGCGTTGGCCTCCACGGTGGGCGTGACGGTGAGCGGCGGCAGAAACCACTGTCGTTCAGGGGCCGCGGCTCCGCCGGCCAAGGCCGAGAGGCCGAAGTAGTTCTGCCCGAGCTCCTCGGCGAAGCTCGCGAAGTCGGCATCGGCAACCTCCCGTCTTAGGAGGTGCTTCCCCATGACGATCTCGGCGGAGCCGGACCGGTATCGCTGGGCTGCAACCCCCTCGATAAGGAACCCCCCAGAGCCGAAGAAGCTGACCAACTCCGAGTGCCGGGTCGACAGCGTGACGTACGCGTAGTCCGTGCCAGCCTCCACCCACGAGCGCGTGAGGTGGAAGAGAAGGTGTGAGCCGAGCCCGGAATGCCTCGCCGAGTCGGCCACTCTGAAGGCACTCAGTTTGGCGACGCGGGGCCGCTCTTTGAACTTCCAGAAGGCAACCGCGCCGACACTTCCCCCCAGTTCGCCAACCACCTTGACGGTCTGCGGATCGCCTAGTTGCCGAAACAGCCAGGGGCGAAAATCGGGATAGTCGCCCTCGAGTTCCTGAAGGATGGCCGTGACAGCAGCATCATCGGCGGGGCGCTGTAGCCGGATGACGAGGTCCTCAGGCTGCTGGGGTGGCGTCCAGCCAGCCTCTTCGATCCTCATGCGAGCAGCGTCTGGCGCGAGAAGCTCGATGCCCGCCTCACGCGCAGTCGAGGCCTTCCTCAACAGAGGCTTGTCCAGGGTTACGAAGAGGTCCCGACCCCTCAAGAGGTGGGCCGCTAGGTGCTCGCAGTCGAGGCGGTCGTGCCTCCACGTCGCGGAACCGCCCGTGGCGTTCGGGAAGAGTGACGTGAGCAACTGGTCACGCAGCGCGTCGCGGCGGAGGCGCTCATCTCCGCTCAGACCCAGTACGGGAAACATCTCGAGGCGGGTGACCGCAACTTTGCCGATTGTGGTGACGGGCGCCGTCGGTAACTCGGCGGCAACCGTTGACGTGAGCGCGATTGTCGCCGCGCCTCCCAGAGCCAAGTTGATCAACCGGATGATGTCGGGGCCGGTGGCCGGGTCGTCGATGGCGAGGAGGCAGGAGGTATCCAGGGTCAGCTTGAACACGCTGCTGGAAACTTAGCCCGGTTCTCGGCCGACGGCAGTGGCGCGATCTCCCCGTTACAGAGGCGGAGCAGAGATAACCTCCAGGGCTACGGGAAGGACGGCTGTTGGCTTGGGCGGCGCGCGACCGGGGTGTAAGAGGGCCTTGCTGATGGAGCCTGGGCCAGGTTCACCCCCGTGCGTTGGTGCAACCGACCATGCACTGGCTGAACTCATCCGGCCTGTGGCTCGTACCACGCCGCGACTGGTGCGAGCCGGGGTTTGGCGGTCATCGTTCCGGTGCTGTCGCGTTTCACCCGCGCGTCCGTGCCACTGATACAACGGGCGCTGTTATGGCCCCGACGTCCACACTTCTCGCGGATCGGCCTGTTGAGAGTCCGGTCACGGGTGGATCTCGACCATCGGATGCTCGTTCGTCTCAATCCCGCGTAGGGTCGCTGGCATCTTCCTCACCCAACTCCGGCGGGGCGAAGAACAAGCAGCAGGAGGAGTACGCCTCAGGCGTTGGCGAGTCGAAGAACAAGGACGGGACAGAGGAGAACAGGCCTGGGTCTAGCGGGCAGACGTCGGGTGCCGATAAAGCGGCCGGCCGTAGACAGGCGAAGCAGATCCTCTGGGTCACGGGAATTGAGGCGCTGCTCTTCCTACTCACTGCCGCCGCGCTCCCCGGCGTAGGCTGGGCGTGGGGCGGCGAGCATCTTGGTGATGCTGTGGGAATAGGAGGTCTCTTGGGCGTCGTTTCAGTGTTCTTGGGCGACTTGACGAGTGAGCGCGAGAGTTGGCAGCTGTTGGTGATCGGCGCGCCGGCGGCCGTGATGATGGTCTCAGTCGAGGTTTTTGCTCACTCGCCGTCGCTCTGGTTGGCGGGCATCGCTCTGTACGTTGTGGTGGTGTTCGCGGTGGTGGGTTGGATGACGTGGCGGCGTGTCAAGACGATTGGCTTCTTGGCATGCCTGATCTTTCTCTACTGCGTGTATCTGATCCCCCCCGTCGCAGCTGGGGGCTTCCCCCACTGGCAGTGGCTTTGGCCGGGGATTCTGGACGCGCTCCTCCTTGTGGGCGCCATTGCTGCATTTACGGGTGGGCTGGGATCTGCTTGGCGTTGGCTTGAACAAACTTTCCCGTTTCTGTCAATGCGCCGCCCCGACCCGGCGAGCATGCGTGTGATCGACGCAGAAGCGATGTCACCGGCCGAGCACCCCGGCGGCGGACTGCTCCGCTTCGCGCAGAAACCGGTCGTTCAGCTCGTGATCGTCGAAACTGTTCTCCTGGTGGGCGCCCTGGTCACCCGTTTGGGTTGGAGACGAAGACATCCGTCTCCTCCCTGCGAGGAGCGGCCGCGACCCACCAAGCATGGGTGTGGCTGATGCCGAAGCTCCGACGTCAGAGCCCGAGCATCCCGGCGGCGTTCTCCTCGAAGAGGGTGCCCCGGCGGATGTAGCGGCGGAGCGTGATGAGCGACCGGTGGCGGGTCTGGCTGGCGATGGCCCGCTCAGTGGCGCCGGCCTGGGCGGCGGCGGTGGCAAACCCGGCCCGGAGTGAGTGGCCGGAGAGGTCGGGGATCGTGAGACTGGCGAGGCGGGCGGCTCGGACGAGGATACGGCTCACTGCCCGGTCGCTCATGCGCTCGGGGAGGAGATGGTCCCGGCGATCCATGACCCGGAACAGGGGGCCCGAGTCGATCTCGGCGAGGCGGCGCCAACGCTGTAGGGCGATCACCGGGTCGGTCTCCTGGTGGCTGCCCTTGGGGATGCCGATCTCCTGGCCCGCCGCCTCGGGGTCAGTCTTGCTCCGGCGGATGCGCAGCAGCAGACCGCCGTCGACCTCGCGGACGTCGGAGCAGTCGAGGGAGGCGATCTCGGCGCGGCGCAGGGCGCCGGCGAAGCCGAGGAGGAGGACGCAGTGGTCGCGCACGTCGCGGAGGCTCTCCTCCGGGGTGGCCGACACCATCTCCCGGAGCTGGGCGACGCTGAGGGGCGCCGCCTCGGTGCGGGGAGCGACTCCGAGCTTGCGGCGGATGCCCCGCATGACCAGACGAACCTCGAGTTCCTGGGTGGGGGCCGGTCGGACACCGCCCGCCTCGTGGGCGAGGGTGATGGCCGCCAGCTGGAGGTGGATCCAGGAGGAGGTGAGAGGCAGGGGCTTCCCCTTCACCACCCGGGTGGTCTGGGCGAGGTCGCTGACGTAGCGAGTGAGAGTGCGGGGGGTGGCAGGTAGGGCGGTGAGGTCGTGGACGGCGCACCACGACGTGAACTGCTCCCACGCCCGCTGGTACTTGGCCCGGGTGGACGCTGCGAGCGAGGCCTCGAGATGGGCTTCGACCTGGACGTCGAGGGCCTCGAGCCTGGCGGACGCGGTCTCGCGAGGGGCCGAGTCCGGCGCGATCACTCCAGTCGCGGTGTGCCGCGCCGGGAATTTGACATGACCGATGGCGGGCGAGCGACAGCAGGTTGAGGACGCCCAGAGTCGGTCGCTTCGAGGGCCGGCGAACGGAATTGGCCCTGCGGTGGCCAGGCGCCGGCCGGGAGACGTGCCATGGGCAAGGGAGAGCGTCGAGGGACACCCCATGTGGCCAGGGAAGCTCGCGAGACGGCGGTCGCGCGGCTGCAAGCCCTGCGAGAGAGCGAGGAGTTCCGCTCCCACCACGTCAGGCTCGTTGCCGACAGCCTCGGCGTCCTCGATCGGACGGTCTGGCGCTGGCTTCAGGTAGCGGCAGCGGAGCGAAGGAGCACGCGGCGGCAGCGCGCGCAACTGGAGGCCACCGAGCAGGACGTCGTCGATCTCGCGTACCACCGCGGCAATGTTTCCGCCTTCCACCGAGCCCGCCGGAAGGAGGGGCCGACGCCCGGGATCGGAGCGTGGCGGCGCGCCTTCGCCCGAGCACTGTCGCCGGGACAGCGAGCCGGGCTGGCCAGCGGGGAGCGAGCGCGCCGGGACCTGGACACGTACCTGATCCGTGAGCCCGAGTTCCGCAACGCGTGCTGGGAAGCTGACCACACCCAGCTCGCCATCAAGGTGATCCTGCCCGACCGGCGGGTGGTGAGCCCGTGGGCGACCCTCTTCATCGACGTGTACTCGCGGGCGATCACCGGCTACGCCATTACCGTCACGCCCGGCCGGGAGAGTATTCTCGCCGCCCTGCGCGCGGCGATTCTGACGGACCCGCCGCACGGACCCATCGGTGGCGTGCCCTCGGCCATCCGCTTCGACCGGGGCCGCGACTTCTTGGCCGAGGCCATCGGCGCCGCGGCTGGGGCTCTCGCCATCGAAGTGCGGGCCCTTCCCGCCTACACACCCCATCTGAAGGGAGCGATCGAGCGGGCCAATCGGTCGCTGGAGCAGCTCCTGCTGAGCGAGCTGCCCGGGTTCCTCCATGGGGCGCGAGACCGCGGCGGTCATCTGGTCGGCGGTGACGCCCCCCTGCTCTCATTGGAGTCCTTCGTCCAGCTGTTCGCCGAATTCGTGAGCTGGTACAGCGAGCGTCCCCACGAGGGCCTGGGCGGCCGGACGCCGCTCGAGCAGTGGAGCTCGGATCCCACCCCGCTGCACACCGTGCCCGCGGTACAGCTCCGGCACCTGCTCCTGGTCGGCGTCAGCCGGACCGTGGGCAAGAAGGGCATCCGCCTCGAGAGCCGCTGGTACAACTGCGCCGAGCTCTGCGGCCACGTCGGCCAGGTGGTGGAGGTGCGGCACATGCCCCACCACGAGGAACAAGTGGAGGTCTTCCTCGACGGGCGGCATCTCGGCACCGCCCACCTCGCCAGCCGGATGAGCCAAGTGGAGGCGCGGCGGCTTCTCGACCGGCGCGCGGAGGAGGCGCGATGGCTGTCTCGGGTGACCCGCGCCGCCGAGAAGAAGCGGCGAATCGTCTATGCGGCGATGACCGAGCCCGGCCCTGCGCGGGTGGTCTCGGCCCTGACCGAGGAGGCGGCCGCCCCGTTGAGCGCGGCGCAGGCTGACGCCGAACAGCGCCGGCTGGCAAGCCGCAGCCTGGTCAGGCCAGCTGAGCTTCCGGCGCGGATGACACGACCGCTGGTGATCCGGGGAGGTGCGGCATGAGCGGGCACTTCCTCGACCTGAAGGGGGCGGCCATCGTCGCAACGGAACAGCTCATCGACGCCCGGGCGATGATCGGCGAGGCGGTGGAGGCCCAGGCGATGGTGGCCATCCACGGCGCCGCCGGCACGGGGAAGAGCTTCGCCGTCGAGCAGGCCCTGGTCGACCTCCCGCCCCGCAGCTGGCTCTGGATGGACTTCCGCTGCCGCCCCACACTTCGCGATGTGCGCCACGCGCTGCATCGGGCAACCGGGCTCGGCTCGATCCTTCCTGCAGATGCCTACGGCGTCGACATGGCCCTCAAGGCGGCGCTGGCGGCGCGCCCCCGTCTGGTCGTCATCGACGAGAGCCAGTGGCTGAACCGCGAGTGTTTCGAGTACCTCCGCCATCTCCACGATGATCCCGACACCCAGTTCAGCCTGCTGTTCGTCGGGGGTGCGGGCTGCTACGAGGTGCTGCGCCGCGAGCCGATGCTCGACTCCCGGCTCTACGCCCACATTCGCTTCGAGCCGTTGAGTCTGGACCAGGTCTTCGCCGTCATCTCGGTGTACCACCCGATCTACGCCGGCGTCAGCGACGACGTGGTGGCCCAGATCGATCGCCGCTGCGCCCACGGCAACTTCCGGAACTGGGCGAAGTTCACCCACCACGCCGCCCGCTTCTGCGCCGAG
>PLTL01000195.1 GCA_003164475.1 Candidatus Dormiibacterota bacterium
CTCCTTAACGAAATTCTGAGGCTAGCTGGCCCACAAGAAACGCCGCCACTGGCACCTGCACTTCACCCCGACCAGCTCGTCACGGCTCAACCTCGCCCAGTGCTGGTTCTCCATGCTCAGCCGCAAGGCCTTGACCAACACCAGCTTCACCTCCGCCGCCGAACTCGAGACCCGGATCGACTGCTGGGTCTCCCACTGGAACGACAACCCCGAGCCCTTCGTCTGGACCAAACCCGCCGACGAGATCCTCGACAGAGTCGCCCGCGGACAAGCCACCCTCGACCGGGTCACCAAACCCGCGGTACACCACTAGGAGAGAGGACACCGTGGCTGACGAACAGACCGCGGCAGCGGACGGCACCGCGGTGCGGGTCGCCCTCTGGCGGGCCATGCACCTCCAGGTCGACCCGCCGCCCCATGTGCTCGAGGACGAGATCGGCCTGCGGCTGGCATCCCCCGACAACAGCTGGCGACGCCGCGGGGACATGGACCCGCACGCCACCAGCGGATACCGGGCGGCCATCGTCGCCCGGGCTCGCTCTGTCGAGGATCTGGTTGCCGAGCAGGCCGGCCACGGCGTCGCCCAGTACGTCATCTTGGGCGCCGGTCTGGACCCCTTCGCCCAGCGCAGGCCGGAGATCGCCTCTCGCCTCCGAGTGTTCGAGGTCGACAAGCCCGGCCCCCAGGCGTGGAAGCGCCGACGTCTGATCGAGCTGGGATTCGGTGTCCCCGAGTGGCTGCGGCTGGTGCCGGTCGACTTCGAAGCGGGCGGGTCCTGGTGGGGGCAGCTGGCCGCCGCCAGCTTCGATCCCGGCCAGCCGGCGGTCGTCGCCTCCACCGGCGTCACCATGTACCTCACCAAAGACGCCAACGCGGCCACCCTGCATCAGATCGCCGGGCTCGCCCCCGCCTCGACGCTCGCCGGGACGTTCCAGTTGCCGACCGAACTTCTCGATGACGCCGATCGACCCGGACGCGAGGCGGCCGAGAGAGGTGCGCGAGCAGCCGGAACGCCGTTCATCAGCGTCTACACCCCGGACGAGATGCTGGCACTGGCCCACGACGTCGGCTTCAAAGACGCCCGACACGTGGCAGGAACTTTGCTCGCCGACCGCTACTTCGCCGCTCGGACCGACGGCCTTCGTCCGTCAAGCGGGGAGGATCTGCTGGTGGCCACAACCTGACGCTCTTCGTCCGCGCCGACTGCTCCGAATCTGCGCACCGGGAGATCACCGTCGGTGAGCTCCCTGCCGTCCGCCTTCGCCCCTCCGTGAGGGTCGCCAGACCCAAACTGAACGCCGATCTCAAGTTCCGGCGGGAGCGCCGCTGAGGGCGAATTCTAGGACCGAATACTTCGGCCCTGACGCTCGCACCCCTGAAATGGGCCGCATCGCGCCAGAGCGGGTCTGCCTCTCAACAAGCCTGGCCAGCCGCCCGAAGGCCACCCGACCAATGCCGGATGGCCCCGGGGGATGGGTTACGCCATATGGCCGGCCAGACGCCAGCTTTGGCCTGCGGTGGACGGTTACCGGACCATGCTTCTCTGACCCACCGGAGCAAGACCTGCCTGGCCCGGGCTCGAGGTAGGGGAAGGTGCGCCCGAGTGCCCGAGCAAGATCTCTTCTTCCGGAGAGACCCGCCGCATGTGTGCAAGCCCCAGGGTGGTGAGGAGCAACATCACCGCCGCGAGTACGAAGGACGCGATGGACGCGATGAAGGCGATCTGCCCGAACATCCCGTAGCCATAGGCCTCGAGCAGCAAGCCGCGGAGGGTCGTGCCCTTGAAGACCGCAGCCACCTCACCGGCGAGGGCGGCGTTGTTGGGATGGGCCAGAGACTCGGCGCTCAGTTGCGCGTAGGTCTTGCCACCGGCGATCCGGTTCAAGTCCGGCAAGATCTTGCCGTTGGCATAGGCCTCGGCCTGGGCGCCGGTCAGCACTTCCTCGCCGGCGTACGGGCGAGCGANNGATCCTCTGGGCCGCCAGCTGGCTGTGCACCTCGTTGCTGGTGAAGACCGCCCCCCACATCAGGAGAGCACCGGCCACGATCAAAGTCACTGTCAGAACGGCTCCCACCGAGCTGAGGGCCGCGTCGAAGGCTCTGCGCCGCATCTGAGTACCTCCTTGGTTCATCGGACCGCACCGCGCGGGCCACTTCCCACCGGACGTGCCTTGACCGCTCTGGGCGGTGAGGCTCCAATGGAGCTCAGCTAGAGATCGGTGGGCCGAGCCAATCCCACCTGGTGGTAGGATACCACAATCGATTGCAGACTGAGGCGTAATTAGACAGCCGGGAACGGTCAGGGGCGGCCCGCAACTGACGTTGAGATCACCTAGGCTCGGAGGTAGCCTGCCCACCAATGGACTCAGAGAACTCCCGGCCCCTTCTCACCCTCTCCGACGCCGCCAAGAGATTAGGCATCTCGACGCGCCACCTAGCTCGGCTGCTCGCCCCCGGGGATCTCCCGGTGGTGCGACTGAGCCCTCGCGTGGTGAGGATCGCGCCGGCTGACCTCGATGCCTATGTCGAGTCCCGGAAGGGGCGGTGAGGGCCAGCCTAACCCGGGTTGAAGGAACCGGTGTCAAGGTGCTCTGAGCAGCGAGACGAGCTAGTGTCCTGTACCGGAGATT
>PLTL01000246.1 GCA_003164475.1 Candidatus Dormiibacterota bacterium
GGTAGCCCCAGCTGCCGTAGAAGGGGTGCTCCATGACTGGCAGGAACTCCACGTGGGTGAAGCCGGTCTCCACCAGGTGGTGGGCGAGGCGGGGAGCGATCTCCTCGTAGCCGAGGAACTTGTCCGGGGCATCGGGAGAGCGCATCCAGGAGCCGAGATGCATCTCGTATATGGAGATCGGGGCATCGATCGCAGAACGAGCGGCCCGGCCCGCCATCCAGTCCCCGTCGCCCCATTTGTAAGCCAGGTCCCAGACCACCGATCCGGTCCGTGGGGGACATTCGGAGGCGAAGGCGAAAGGGTCTGCCTTTTCGAGGAGCTCTCCTCCGCCTGTGGTGATGGCGAATTTGTAGACGTCGCCGTGACGCGCGGTTGGGACGACCCCGGCCCAGATCCCCGAGGAGGCCCGAGGGCGCAGTGGGTTGGCGGCGGAGTCCCAGCCGTTGAAGTCCCCGATGACGCTGACGTCCCTGGCACCGGGTGCCCAGACGGCGAACACCGCCCCGTCCGGGCCGATCAGATGGCCGCCGAGCTTCTCCGACAGCCCTGCATGGGTCCCTTCGTTGAAGAGGTAGATGTCGGTTTCGGAGAGTTGCCATGCCGCGGCCGGTCGTGAGCGGGGCGCTGAGCGTCCCCTTCTGGCGGTCATGGTCTGTGCGTGGCCTTCATCATTCGAGCCTCCTCGATCTACCCATCACTCTTCTTCTGGACCTAAGTCCCCGGCACCATCGCCACCGCTCTGCTCGCCCCGGCGGGCGGTGTCGACGCGCCGGAGAATGGCCGCCGGCAGGCTGTGCGGGGCCCGAAGGTCCTCCGGCCATCGCCGGGCCCACCGCCGCCTGAAGTTGCCTTCGGCCGCCCCGGTGCCGGGCCGGTTCTGCGGCTGACGCTCTAGCCAGAGATCTTCGAGGTCGACGACAACTAGCCTCGCCGGTCCGCCGGCCAGGTGGACGAGGATGGCCTGCAGCGCCCTGCCGGGCGAGATCCTCGGTCCGATTGCGGCGGCCAGAGCGGCCCTGAGGGCGGTTCTCTGAGTTCGCTGTTCCACCGCGGCCGTGGCATCGAGCGTCCCCCGTTGGATCCGATCGTCGATGTCGAGGCCCGCCCACCAGGACGCGAAAGGGGGGAGATCGTGGGTGGAGATAGATGCCAGAGAGTCTGGTGGTGGGTTGGGGAGGGGGTCGTCGGCGGTGGCGCAGAGTTGATGGACGTGCGAACGGAGCATCCCGTCCCGGCGCATGGCAACGTGCACGGACGGGGCCACAGTGCCGAGGTCCTCCCCGACAACGGCAGCACCGGCACGAGTGGCTTCGAGGACGGCGATGGCCCGGAGCTCGTCCGACCGGTACTCCACGTACGCTCCGCCTGCGGCTGCCATGCCATCCGGGATCCACCACAGCCGGTGGAGCCCCATCACGTGGTCGATACGGAGTATTGCAGTGTGGCGGAAGGCCTGGCGGAGGACGGCGATCAGGTAGCGGTAGCCGTCCTGGCGGGACCGCTCGGGGTGGAGAGGGCTGATACCCCACTCTTGCCCGGCAACTTGGAAGCTGTCCGGCGGGGCACCCACTCTGGCGCCGGTGGCGAAGGAATCGGGATGAGCCCAGGTGTCGAAACCGTCGGGGTGCGAGCCGAGGGGCAGGTCCGCATAGAGACGACCCCGGGTGGCGACCTCGGCCAGTTGGGTGTCCGCGACCCACTGGGCGTACCGGTGGTAGCGGGTCCGGCGCTCGTCATCTGCCCCTGCCGGGATCGTTCCCGGGTGGGAGCCTCCCCACTGCCTCCAGGGGCGACCCAGGGTCTCGGTGGCTGAACGGAAGCGGGCATACGCCTCCACCTCCGGGCGCGCGGCCAGAAAGTCCTCGAGGGCAGTACGCCGGGAGGACGGGTGCGCAGCCAGGGCGTCGGCCAGCAACTCGAGAACTTGGCGCTTGACTGCCATGGTCGCGGAGGGGTCGGAATTTGCAGCTGAACGCAGGTGGTCCAAGTGGCGGCGGAAGTCGGCGGAGGCCAGCATCCGGCGCGCCTCAGGGACGATCTCGAGCTCAGGTATCCGCTCGACGTCGATGTACAGCTCGTTCAGAGCCAGTCGGCTGGCCGGTCGGTAGGGGCTGGCGTCCAACAGCGGTCCGTCGAGGAAGCAGGCAGAGAGGGGCAGGGTACCGACGAATCCCCCACCGAGCTCACCAGCCCAGTCGCCGATCTCGGCCAGTTCACTGAAGCTCGCGACACCCCAGTCCCTCGCGGTCCGCGCTGCATAAAGGGGCGCGAAGATACCCCAGTCCCGGTCCGGCGCGGGGACGTGCCGTGGGGCGGATATGAGCAGTGCCGAGGCGCGGAGGTCGGGGCCCTCCACCTCGAGGTGGTGGTATCCCGGGGGAGCGGCGAAGCGACCGGTGAGCCGAAATCCGTGCCGCGTCACGGCCACGCCGTCGATCTGCCCGGACTGCGGGGGGCCGCCGAGCAATGACTGCAGTGAAGTGCTGGCGAGGGAGCCGTCCTCGGCCCGTAGGGACATCTTCACCCGTGTGGGTGCAACGGTGACGGGAAGGGTGAGGTAGTGAAGAGAACGCTCACCCGGCCGCCGGACGATGACCGGCTCCAGGGAGCGGTGGGTGCGGCCACACACCCCGAGCAGCTCGGCGGCCTGGTCGGGTTGGCTGATCGGTACGCCGATGGCTGCGAGGACTGCAACCAGGGACTCGTCTGCCACGTGGACAAGGCCGTTGTCCTGACCCTGGTAGGAGGGTTGCACACCGTTGTGCCGGGCCAGGGCCAGGAGGGGCCTGCGGCCTCGGGCTCCTGAGGCCCTGTCGTCTGCCACCACCCTCAGGCTCCGAGCCGCTCGACGCCGAAGGCGTGTGCCGGGATGCCACTGGGATCGGGCGTGCGAGCACGGGCCAGCGGGGCTCGCTCCGGCATCGGCTTGACCGCGTCGATCGCCGTGCCGGTTTCCCCCAGGTACCGAGTCTGGGCACCGAGCCCCGCACCGATTTCGAGGCCGACCATCCCTTGTCGGAGATCGAGCGCGCCCAGGACGTTTGCCCGCGCGGTTCGCAGGTCGCACCGCCCTGGCCAGCTCGCAGCGGCAGCGGCAAGCTCAGCGCTGCCGGCAGAGATGTCCCCTGCTCCCCCAACGGATTCGAAGATCGTGGCCTCTAGTGTTTCGAGGTGGTGGCCCTTGCCCCCGGCCAGGAGTCGGCACCCGCTGGTGAGGGTCCGTGGCAACTGACGGAGAGGGCGGCCACAGTGGAAGTAGGCAACTTGCCTGAGAACTGCCATCGCGCCCGCCATGTTACCCAGGTGCAGGGGCCAGGCCTGGCCAGGGGAAAGGGGCGATGAGTTCCGTCTCCGCCCCCCGGCATCGATGGCCCGCGACTGGACGGTTCAGGCCAGCAAGCCGCTCGAGACGGCCGAGAACGAGGAGCACCCGGCTAGTGAGAACCGCGCCGGGCTGACCTGGGCGCCTGTTTCAAGACCCGACGGGGAGGGCGCTGAGGGGCGCTGCGACGTCGACCCATGGCACATGGCTGGACCGGTCTGGTTCGGCGGCCAGGAATTGGGAGCACACCGCTCACCATTGCCCTGCTCGCCCTGGGAAGCCCGCGGGCTGGGATGGGAGCGAGGGCCATCCGGCCGCTGTCGGATGGCCCCTGGGAAGTCTTGCGCCAAATCGCCCGCCGGACGCCGGTCCCGGCCTGCAGTGGGCAGCTACCGCAGCATGCTTCTCTGACCTATGGGGCCGAGGGCTATCTGCCCTGGGTTCGAGATAGGAGCGGTGGCGCCCGAGTGCCCCATCCAGATCACAGCGTCGGGAGAGACGCGGCGCATGTGCCGTAGTCCCAGAGCGGTGAGGATCAGCATCGCGGCCGCCGGCACGAAGGAGACAATCGACGCGATGAAGGCGATCTGCCCGAACATCCCGTAGCCGTAGGCCTCGAGCAGCAAGCCGCGCAGGGTCGTGCCCCTGAAGACGATGTTCACCTTGGCGGCGAGGGCGGCGTTGTTGGGATGGGCCAGAGACTCGGCACTCAGTTGCGCGTAGGTCTTGCCACCGGCGATCCGGTTCAAGTCGGGCAGGATCTTGCCGTTGGCGTAGGCCTCGGCCTGGGCGCCGGTTAGCACCTCCTCGCCGGCGTACGGGCGAGCGAGCTTGTACACGGGACCCTTGAGGGCGGGGCTGCTGGCGGCAGGGAAGAAGATCCTCTGGGCCGCCAGCTGGCTGCGCACCTGGTTGCTGGTGAAGACGGCTCCCCACATCAGAAGAGCACCGGCCACGATCAGGGCCACCGTCAGCACGGCTCCCACCGAGCTGAGGGCTGCATCGAAGGCTCTGCGCCGCATCTGGGTACCTCCCGCGTTCCTAGGCCCGCATCGAGCGGGCCACTTCGCCCACCAGCCGCCCCGGCCGCTGGTATCGTGGTGGGACTCCGGGAGGACGCAGCTCGCAATCTCCGGAGTGACCGCGAAGCGGTGCCCTCAATCGATTGCTGAGTGAAAACACCCGGGTGATTACTCCCGGTTCACTTATACCACACCGGCACGCCGCGACTGGTGCCACCGCCGCCTCCCGGTTCCCGCCGGGCTCACGGGCAGTCCAGCGGCCTCACCGAAGCAGTCTTGAGGAACCACCTGGGGGGCCAGGATGAAGGAGTCGCCCACGAGCTTGTGACTCCCGACCGGTGGAGGGTACGGCCGCCGCCGTCTCCGATGCCGGCGAGGGGTACGGCCCCGCCAGAGCGGGTCAGGCTCCCACCACGGTCGCAGTGTCCGGACCGTGGTCTGGTGCCCCACTGCGATGCCGCCGAGCAGGGAGTCCGCGCGCAGGCAGATGGGACAGCCAACTGCCGCGCCCACCCGGTGGCAGCTGTGCGGCTCAGGCCGCGGGCTCAGTCCCCGCCTTGAGCTCTGCGGCCGAGCGGGCTCTTGGATGCAGGCTCACGGGCGCCGTCGCGACCGAGCTTTGCTGCGCTGGCCGAGGTCCCCGCGATCAGCGCCTCCATCGCCTGTGGCCGCCCGTACCAGAATCCCTGCCCGAAGTCGACACCGAGCGCCCGGATGGCGTCGGCCTCACCCCTGGTCTCGACCCCCTCGGCGATCAGCCGGCACCCGGTGTCTCGGGCGAAGTGGCACATGGCGACCACGACCGCCTCACGGGCCGGGTCGGTGTCGATGCCCCGGATGAGACCTATGTCGAGCTTAATAAAGTCCGGCCGCAGCTCCAGGATGTGGGCGAAGTTGGCGATCCCGGATCCGGTGTCGTCGACCGCGGTGCGCACCGGTCCCAGGCTGGAGAGCGCCGCCCTAAAGGTGGGGTAGTCGGTGATGACCTCGTGCTCGGTGATCTCCAGCACCAGGGGGCGGTTGGCCTGGGCCAGGATCTCCCGGACCGGTCCGAGGTCATCCAGCAGCCGCGGCGACACGTTGACGTTCAGCCAGAGACCCTCGGGCAGTTGCCACCCCGCCTCGATGGCGTCCGACAGCATCGCCAGCTCGAGCTCCGACCCCACGCCGATGCTCCAGGCGGCCGCGAGGCGGGCGTCAGGGTGCTCGCCATCCAGGAACCGGGTGAGCGCCTCATAGCCGCGGGTCCGGCCATCGGCGATCTCCACGATCGGCTGAAACAGCAGGGAGTAGGCGTGGGCGTGGATGAGTTTCCCAAGATCAAGGCGCCGCCGGGAGGCGACCCTCTCAGCCTGAAGGTCAAGGGCAAGCAGGGCAGTGGCGGCGGCCCCGAACTCCGTGACGGCCCGGAGCTGGGCCGCCACCTCTCCCTGGCCAACGCCGTGGAGGGAGCCGAGTGCCAGCAACCCCAAAGGGGTGGAGCCGTAATGGATCGGTGCACAGGAGAAGCTCTGAGCCCCGGCCAGGGTCATCGCCCTGCCATAGAGGCCGTCCTGGCTACGCTCCTGCCAGCGCTCCGCCCAGGGGCCGAGCCGCGCCCGCTGAATTAGGTAGCCCGCCCTAGCGCGTGGCAGGTGGTCGCCGGCGGATAGGAAGAAGTTGTCCGGGGCGTCGATGGCGAGGACGGTGGCATCACTGTCGGCGTCGAACGTGAAGAGGATCGCGAGGTCGACCTCGTTGAGGTTCCGCAGTTCCCGGCAGATGGCATGGGCAGTGGTTGCGGCCGTGCCACCCGGATCCAGCCTCCCGATCCCGGCGGCCACATCGCGCTGCTGCCGCAACTCACGCTCCATGAGGATGCGGAGAGCGTGCTCCTCGGTGACGTCATGGCCCAGGATGGCAGCCTGGCTGCGCTCGCCAGCTGAGTCTTCCAGCGGGGTGGCGCTGACCGCGACCAGGCGATTCTCGCCGGACCGGGTCACGATCTCGGTGATCAGCGGATGCTTCAGGCTGGCGGTCCGCAGCCGCCGGCCCAGCTCCACGGTGCCGTAACCCTGGGCGCCGGCCGACAGAAGCTCATAGACCGAACAGCCGATCAACTCGTCAGCGGACCAGCCGGTCAGTGCGCTCAGCACCGGGTTCGCGTAGGAGATCTTGCCGTCGGCGTCGACGGTCGCGGCAAACAGCTCCATGCCGGCGAGCATCCGGCGCAGGTGACCCTGGGCCTGAACCGCTTGGCTCGGGTCGCGGAAGACGCTGAGGATCCGCCCATCCTCAAGCCGGCGCTGCTGCACATCGAGGTCCACGACCGAGCCATCCCTGCGCCGGCATTTGGCCTCCGAAACTCGCAGGCCGTCGGTGGCGAGTGCGGCGAGTTGGGCGGCGACCGCCGCCCGGCCTGCCTCCGGGAAGAGGTCCGGGAGTCTCATCCCCAGCAGCTCCTCCTGGGAGTAGCCAGTGAGTTTGGAGATGGCGGCATTGGTGTCCAAGATCCGGAACGAGTCGCTGCTCATTAGGAGGATCCCGGCGGGGGCCTGCTCGGTGGGAGGCTGGCGGCGGGCCCCGCTCGCCTCCCGGTGGCTGGCGCCAGCGCTCGGTCGACGGTGCCCCAGCGCCACGACTGGACCGCTTCTACCCACGCCGCCGCCCCCCGCGGCTGCCGGCTTGGCCCCGCCGCGGGCATGGGTCCGTTCAGCGCGCCGGCGCGCTCGGTCCATGCCGACACACTAGGGCTGGGGAATGAAGATGTCGCCATCATCTGGATACGACTCGGAAACGTCGGAAGGCAGCCCGCCGCCGCTGTAAGGCGTCGGTTCCGGGAGTCGGGGCGAGGGATCACTCCCTCACAGCTTCTGATCCGGTTTCCGCCCTTCGGAGCGGTGGAGCCCCGGAAAGGCTGGCCGATGACTCCCCCAGTCCCCCGAAGCTCAGCTCAGCCGCAGATCCGCTTCCAGACTCCGGCCCTGGCCAGCGACCATCGGACGTGGCCCCTCATCCGGCCCCCCTCGTCTCCTCGACCTCCTGCTGGCGTCCTCTCAGCGGGGCTTAGTCGGACCTAATCGCGTTCACTTCACCTGGCATGTCGACCATGAACTTGGCCCGGGTGGCGTCGAAGGCCGTCCTCTCGCCACTGCCCCCAAACTGCGTCCTCCGCGTCAAGCGCCAGCTGTACCGGTTCGCTGACCGCACTCCAGAGGCCGTCGTAGGGCAGGAGCAGCCTGGTGAGTCCCTCGACCTGCGGGGACCGGAGGCCGAGGAGGTCGTTTCCCCTGCGGATCACCGCCTGGTGCATCTCGATCCGGTGACGCTGCCGGTCCGCCATGTTGGCCTGCAGTCCACTCTTGTTCTCCAGGTTGGCGTCAGCTCCTGGGACCCGCCAAGCAGCTTCCGCTCCGCCTCCGTCATGGTCAGAACAGCGGCGGACCTGCTCCGACCACACCGCCCGGCGAGGCCCGCGCCATCAGGCAGCCGCGAGGCAGGCAAGGGATGCGGAGCCCGACGCGGGGCATCAGCTCCTCCCCGTGATTCCGGCCCGCAGCCACTGACCGGACATCGTCCAGCTCAACACGACATTCTTGGCCCGGCGCGGCAACGGCTGGATGTTCTGGTGAAAGAGCGGCTAACCGCCCTGCAGGGACCGACAGCCTGGCTCCTCGGAGTAGCAGCGAGGGCAGCGACTCAGCCATGTCCTCTCCCGCCCATGGCCAGCGCCCCGGCGGTTCGAAGCATGCTCCCACCAGACCCGCCGGCGGCAGGGGCCGCTACCTGGGTCCCCTCCTCACCACCTAACGCCGGTCATGATCGCTCAGATCGAGCCCACCTGGGTGGGAAGGGCCGGTTGCCGCCCAGGCCAAACCAGGTGGCCAGTCCCCCGTCGAATACGCCAGTGGCCAACGATTGGCAACGAAGCCGGCGGCCTCTGCCGAACCGCCCACTCTCGGAGCACAGGCTGAAACCGAGCTCGGGCCGCTCAGAACCAGGGCCTCCGTCTAGGACCGCCGCTCCAGCTTGGCGATCCTCTTCTCCAGAGCCTCGACCTGGTTGACCAGCTCGGCGATCAGCGCCCCCGCCAGCTTGCCGTCCGCCACCACGTCGGCCCGAAGCACGTCGTCCACCTTCGAGATGAGCTGGTGCTGCCCGAGGCTGACTGTCGGCAGGTCACGTACCTCGTCCCTCGTGATGTTGAGCTGGACGCCGTCGTCGACGCGGTCCACGGCGCTGATCGGAATGGCGACCCTCCTCTGGTCCCAGAGGTGGCCCTCGTCGACGAGGACGTGGGCCACGTGGTGATCGCTGGCGTCGATCACCAGCCCTTGAAGCCGCCCAACCTGCCCATCCGTAGCACGCACGTGGTCACCACGCTGCACCTCGACCTCACCCGAGGGCACGTGGTCTGAGGCGACTGCTTGGGGTTCGGGACCTATCTTCCCCATCCCCATGCCGCCCATCCCCAAGGCGCCCAGGCCGCCACCCATGCCAAATCCAAAGCTTGGCCCGAAGACCCACTGTCCTCTGGCTCCAGGCTTTAGCTCGAACTCATCCGCTTCCTCGAGGCCCTCAAACTCGGACTTGGTGCACCGCAGCCGGATCTCCTCTCCTGCCACGTCGGCGAGGTCGATCGGCACGAGTCGGCCTGTCCCCCGCCTATGCCTCGGTTCGACGACGAGATGCGTGAGCGCACGAGCGACCGGATCGCAGACCATGCGCCTCAGGTCCCCGCAGGTTCCGTCGCTACAAGCGACCTCGCTTCCAAGGATGAACTCCGTTGTCTCGCTCATGAAGGCTGCCTCTCTTCTGTCTACTCTTGCATCCTCGCCATCTTCAGGCCGACCCACTGGCATCAGGAAGTCGACCCCTCCTGGCTGCATCTGTCGCACCGGCTAGCCTAGCGTCCCGCCGGTCAACTCACCTTCAAAGCGGGCGCCACCATCTGCCGACGCCTTCTCCGAGGCGACCCGCCGACTGCTGAGCTGTCTGCTCCGCCAAGTCTCCGCCAGGCACGCGCCGCAGACCAGCTCGGGGATCGTTGCCTCCGGCTCCGTCCTGCAGTGGGCAAGCACCCCGAGGCATGCTTCTCTCACCCAAGGGTGACCCACAGGTCCAGAATTCGCGTCCCCCGACCCCCAGTACCTCCGGGTACGACTAGTATCTAGACCGTCCAGAGGGGGTGCTGCCCGACGAGGTGTCTACGCTTGGCCGGGCGGCTTTCGAGGGAGGCCAGCCATGAAGCGACGTAATCAACGCGGCCAAGGGCGCGTGCTCTACGTCCTGCTGTGCATCATCGCCGTCATCGTCATCGTGCTCCTGGTGACGGGCCGGCTCTGACGCGCCCCGGTGCTGGCTGGGTCGCGCCACGTCTGTCGTGACGGACCTCGGGCAGGCAGCGGTCCAGCGAAATGCGGTAGCGGCCCCCGCCGTCGGTACTCCAGCTACTCCCGGCAGGTTTTGCAGAGCTGAGCCGGCAGCGCCGTCCCCTGACGGCAGCGCGAGCAAAGCGCCCGCCGCGGTGGGCCCTCATGTCCCTCGCGGCACTGCCCCTCCACGGAGGCTCAGGCCCAGGAGCGGCACTGGGTGGCCACGACGCGAACCGTTGACGGCGGCCGGGGGCGCACCGTTAGGGAGGTGCGAGCGTCAGCAGCCATCTAGCTCGTGCCCCCAGCCGCTCCCAGAATGATAGCAAACTGCTGACAGTTGACGACGCTGCCGTGCTCCATCCCGCGGGTTGCCGGGTTGGTCCGGAGGGGACGGGGCCCTCCGCCCACCTGGACCGCTGACGTGGAGGCCCGCCGCGGGGAGCCCAGCGGAGGGACATGTCGGACTTCAAGATCCGCTGTGGGCCTGGGCCGAGTATGACCGTTGCACGGACGTCTGTCGGCCCGCTCACCAAATCCGCGAAGGAGGCCGCCTCGCCGCCCTTAGCGATGGCGAGGCTAGGTCCCCAGGGCAGCACCGCGCTCTCTGGTGGGTCGCCGCGCCAACTGGCCCGAATTCGCCGAATGGGCCAGCCGCTCCCGCTTGGGGCTGTATCGACTACAACTTCGGCAGGATGGCAGTCGCGAGCTGCTCCTCGTCGGCCAGGGACGGCGGAGCGTCCGCGGGGGCGACGGCGACCCGGAGGTAGTAGTCGCCCTTGAGCACGCTCAGAGAAGCATAGCCGTCGTAGTAGGCCTGGTCACCATAACCGGTGATCGGCTGGGGACTGACCTTGGACTTGTAGTCGTTGTACCAGGTCACGGCGTCAGAGCCCTCGACCACGACCACCCGGACGGTGTCGGTTTGGGCCACGTTCGGCGTGTGGGGGGCAGGCGCCGAAGGCCCATAGAAGACGCAGGCGAGACCCCCCTCGACGGTGGCGTTGCCGATAATCCCCGGGGCCACGGACTCTCCGATCGCGCTGCCCGCCTCCGCCTGGGTCACAACCGAGCACGAGTTGAAGTTGGCAGTGTTGGTCACCTTGGCCTTCCTGCGCTTCCTGGCCTTCTTCTTGTGACCCAGCATGATCGCGTGAGCCACAGCCGGGGTCTGAGCGCTCGGCCGCGTCGACACCTGGACAAACCCGGCGCTCACCGTCGATCCGATGGACATCATCCCCACCGCGAACAGCGCCGCCATGACTGCCGCTACCAACCGCATCCCGCGTCCACCTCCCCAAACCCCTGCCAGTGGGCTCGACCACCACCCCGCCAGCACCACCCGAGATCGTACCACCAAGCGCAGCAAGCGATTGCCGTCGATGGGACCGTGACCTCAGCGATGGCTTGCCGGCCAATTCCGTCCTGGACGGGCGCAGCGCGGCGGAGGGGCGTGAGTTGCGACCAACCCCCACCCATCCGCACCGAAGGTGTCCAGAGCACGTCGGATTGCGGTCGCTCCGACCCGTGCGTAGGGGTCCAGGCCCTTTAGATGCCCGCTCAACCCTGGACTCCCACGCCACCGCGCCACGGCTGCTGCGCCCCTCGGGCCTGATCCCTGACCTGCTTGGCGCCCCACCAGTTGATCGGCTGAGCTTGATTTCGGCGGCCTGTGGCGGGCAGTTCCGAGGCCGGAAGCGGGAGCCGAGGGGGAGACTCGAACTCCCGACCCGCGGTGCGCAAGGCACCCCGTCCTGGACGCAGCGAGCCCCACCTCAGGGGGCGCGAACGTGGCCCGCGAGGTTCTCAGTTCTGCTCTCCCCTCCCCGTTCGAGTTCCGGCGCAGGCCCCAGCCCTCGGGGTGCTTGGGTCGGGGTCGCTACCTTCCGACGCTTGGAGGCCGCACAGCGGCACGAACTAAGGGGCCCGACCGCCCGGCCTCGATATCGGCGCCCAGACGGTTCGGGCTTAGGTCCCCGTCAGAACCCGTGCGGCGACACTAGACCGGACCCAGAGCTCCCAGTTGGTCGATGCCTGGACCTCGGTGTAGTCGCGTCGCAGCAGCGGCACGATGTGGCCGTACTGGGTGTAGGAGTCGCTGGTGACGATCACCACCGCTGGACGCTCTCGGCTGATCCGCCGGAGGAGCGTGTTGGGGCCGAGTAGGGACGAGTTCATGTAGATGGTGGGCTCGGCAGGATCGGCTCGAGTCTTCTGAGCAGGCAGGCCCAGGCATCCGGCGACCAGATCACGGCGGTGGAGGCGGCCAGGTGGTTCTGGCGAATCCAGACCACCGCGCCGTGCTCCTCCAGGGCACGCGGGGCACAGTGCATCACGTACGAGGTTTCGCTGACCTCGCCGGTGAGCCAGCCCACGAAGGCCGGGTAGTACTTCCCGGTCAGCCTGATGGTGAAGAGGCTGCCGCTGCTGACAGCTGTGCCGACGAGACCGACCCACAGGTAGCCGACGACCAGGCCCGAGCCGAGCAGCGTCGCCCCGGCCAGCCCGGCTCGGCTGCGCCACCTCCGCCGATCCGGCATGTGCCCCCTGGCCACCAGGAGCGCCGCGGGCCGGCATGGCCGGCAGCAGGAAGTGGGCACAGGCACGGTTGGGAAGCACGTGGCAGAGGAGCAGCGTGGCCAGCCAGACCGAGGGAAGCAGTCGCTCGGTGGGCCTAGCGCCGCGCTAGGAACACCTCCACCACCAGCAGGACCCCGCCAGGAGCCGGCGCAGCCGCAGCCACAGCGACGGGTGAAAACCAGGAGCTGGTGGAGCTCGAGCCTCCGGTCACCAGAACGTACACCACGTTGTGGAGACCGGCGGTGGCGGTCTCATCGGCACTCGCACGATGCGCCAGCTACCGGATCGGAGATCGAGGCGCTGGGCGCCGCTTTCGGGCAGGGGCACCAATGCGGACCGCCACAGCGTGCCCCGCCGCGAGGTGGTGGTGAAGACGATTACCAGCGTCGCCACGGCGGTGAGGGGCCGCGCCAGGTGGCCCTGAAGGAAATCCAATAGAGTGTCCGGGTGCTGCACCTCCCGGAAGCGGACCGCTGGGCCTGGCTGACCGGAAGGGGTGCGCTCCGCGTTCCCCAGATCACTGCCTACTTCTGGGCCGCGAAGGGCCTTTCGACCGCCATGGGCGAGGCCACCTCCGACGCTCTGGTCCACTCCATGCCTCCGGTGCTGGCGGTGCTGCTCGGCTTTACCGGCTTCCTCGTGGCCCTGGTCATCCAGTTCCGGATGGCGCGGTACCTGGCCTGGAGCTACTGGTTTGCTGTGGTCATGGTCGGTGTGTTCGGGACCATGGCGGCGGACGTCGTGCATGTAGCCCTCGGGGTCGCCTACCCCGTCTCGACCACCTTCTACGCGGTGGTGCTGATCACCGTATTCGCCACTTGGCGATACGTGGAGGGGACCCTCTCGATCCACACCGTCGACACGGCGCGGCGGGAGACCTTCTACTGGGCCGCAGTGGTTGCCACCTTCGCCATGGGAACGGCTCTCGGGGATTTCACCGCGTCCACCTTGGGACTGGGGTACTTCCCCTCGGCGGCACTGTTCGCGGCGCTGATCGCGATCCCCGCCATCGGGTACCGCTGGCTGCGTTGGAACGCCGTCCTCTGCTTCTGGCTCGCCTATGTGGCCACGCGGCCACTGGGTGCCTCCATTGCGGACGGGTTGGGCAAGCCCAAGCCTCTCACCGGGCTCGGCCTGGGCGACGGCTTGGTTGCGGTGGTGTTCGCCGCAGTGATCGCCGGAGTGGTGGCCTACCTGGCGGTCAGCAAGGCGGATGTCCAGACATCCCCATTGCAAAGCCCCTAGTCCGGTAAGCCGGACGGCTTGGTTGGGCGGCGCAGCCGTGGCAGGCGAAGTCATCGGGTGTCCTCACCACTCACCCGCACAGCCCCGGGGAGGACCCAACTTCCCGAGGGGGGCTCCGTCAGCCCATTCCGGGCCCAACAAGCCCGCTCCGAGGCGCCGACTCGGCGGCCCTCCCGGCCGGCATCCATAGGGCTTTCCAGGTCAGTGCGGGCGGGAGTTCAGCCCGGGCCCGACAGCCGCCAGTATCAGTGAGGCAGCGGCGGCATCGACTCGATGCCCGGTGGCTGATCCGGCCATACCAGCAGCACCGCACAAGGAGCGTGGTCGACCACGAACCGCGTGGCCAGACCCAAGCTGCGCGGACCCAGGCGGGAGTGGTCACCGTCGCGCGCTACCACCAGGAGGTCGACGTCCTCGGCGACGGCGCGGACAACCTCGCGCTCGACCCGTCCCTGACGATGGATGAGCTCCACGTCCTCACGGCCGAGCCGCGCCGCCGCGGCGGCGAGCAACTCCGAGGCCGCCTCCTCTGCAACGTCCTGGAACTGGCGGGTGGGCTGGCGTCCCCGAAAAGACCGCCCCAGCAGGCCGGCCGACGCCGCCTCGGCAACCTCGGTGACATCGGATGGCGTGACGTGAAGAAGCGCGACGCGGGCGCCTGAAGGAAGGCTCTGGGCGGCCGCGTCGAGGCAACCCTGCCACGTTCCCTCGACCAGCCAGACGACGACCCGCACGGGGTTCATCATCCCACGAAGCGCAAGGAGATCCAGAGGGCTACCGTAGCCGCGATCAGTACGGGGGGCACGGTGATGGCGCCCAGGCGCATGAACTCCATGATGGGGAGCTCCTCCCCTCGCTGGCGGAGGACACGCCTCCAGAGCAGGGTGGCCAGCGACCCCACATAGGTCAGGTTGGGCCCGGTGTTGACGCCGATGAGAACCGCGAGAACTGGCCCCGCACCGACGGCGGCCGCCGCCGGGAGAAGGAGAAGCACAGCCGGGAGGTTGTTGATGAGGTTGGCGAGCACGGCCGCGACGACCGCAATGAGCAGGAGCGAGCCCAGTGAGGTCCCCCCCGGCATGAGGTGGGTGACGAGTGAGCCGAGCCCGTGAATCGAGACGGCCTTCACGATGAGCCCCAGGGCCAGCACGAAGGCGAGGAAGGGGAC
>PLTL01000140.1:0-2469 GCA_003164475.1 Candidatus Dormiibacterota bacterium
CGAAGGAGCCTGGCCATGAGCCCTGAGCCGCAACCCTGCGTGGCAGTGATAGGTCCCGGTGAGGGTGCCAGCAATCTCGACCGCTCGGAGGCGCGCATGGTGGGCCTCCTCCTCGCCGAGCGAGGCGTCACCGTTGTCTGCGGCGGTCTGGGTGGCGTGATGGCAGCGGTTGCTGAAGGCGCCTCTGCAGCTGGTGGCGTCTCGATCGGGATCCTTCCTGGCCGCGACCGNNCGTAATGGACTCGTGGTTGGCTGCGCCGATGGGGTGATAGCTGTAGGCGGTAGCTGGGGGACGCTCAGCGAGCTCGCCCTGGCGCGGCGGGCAGGCTTGCCCGTGGTCAGCCTGCGGGGATGGCGGATCTCTGACTCCTCGGGAGGTGATGTGGCGATAGAGCAGGCCGAGTCGCCCGAGGCCGCCGTCGTCCGCTTGCTTCAGATCCTCCGCATTGGCCGGGGTGGCGAGATCTCGGGGAGGTGAACCGGACGAAACCAGCTCTCAGCCCGCCGCTGCGCTCCAGCAGCAGTGCAAGACCAAGGCCCCTGGATGGTGGCGCGGGGTGAGGACTGAGGCTGCGCTCGTCTCCCCGCTGCCCGGCACCGCCGTGTGACTCAGGAGAGAGCGGCTCCGAACATGGCAGCCTCCGCTGATCGGTAGCTTCGCAGCCGCTGGGGCATGGTCGGCGGGATCGGCCAAGATAGATGATCCCGAAGGCAGAGCTGATGGGTGGAAGGCCCACGCTGCGGCGGGGAAAGCGGTGCGCGGTCTTAGCGGACTGCTTGGGTTGGAAGGCTCGACTTCCTGCTCTCAGGTGTGCTGTAAGGTATTGCTCGCACTCCCGCCGGCGCCGGATCTGGATCGCCGGAGAGGACCGTGGACCAGCTTGCAGCCTAACCCTCGCGCCTGGCAGCCCCTGGTCAGATCCCACGTGCAGCCGCTGTGGCGACGGAACTCCCCGAGGAGAGTGGGGACGCTCTGCGTCGCCCCTCCGGGATCTGCCCTTGCCAAGTGATCGCGACTCGGATGAGGGCGGCAGACCCAACCGATAGCTCAGCGGCCCAGCGGCCTGATAGGATCGGCCGCCGTGCTGAACTCCATCTGGCCGCCGGTGGAACCGCGCGGCATGTCACGGCCGTCCTCAGCGGCCTCAGTGGCGGCAATCGATTGTTTGTCCAACCGACGTACCGTGGGTCCGCGCCTGGCCGTATCCCTGGCGCCCTCATCGCGTGATAATCGGGCCCACTCGTGATGGCCGTCGGGAGGAGCGCCAAGGTGTGGCGATTGGCAGCGGTCGCGGGCAGCGCGGTTCGCCGTGGAGATCGGATCCGCGGACTTGCAGGAGGCGACCCAGACCGACGAGGTCCAGTTGAACTGTTGATGGCGAGCATCGCTTCCAACAACTGCGGCGCCCTCGACTTCGACGATGGGGTCGGTGGGAAGGTCTTGATGGCTGGGGGCTGCCGTGACTACTTGCCGAGACTGCGGCGCTGGGCTCTGGCCGGGACCTTGCTTCCGCGGCATTCGGTCAAGTCGTGACCGGATGCCACGCGCTGTCACCCGATCCACGGCGATCCCACGGCGCTGCCGCACGGGACGGGTCGCCAGCACGGGTTGTCCCGCTCGCGGCGATTCGCTTATCTGTGAACACAATTCCTGTGATAGTGGCAGCCACTACGTGACTACAACGGATCATCAACCCCATCAGGGAGGTTCCCGTCTCACCATGCTTGGCACGACCTCGACCACCATGCTCGACCGGATTCACAAGGCCCACCGCGGACTCCGTCTGCTCGATGTTCTGCTGTCCGCGGCTTTGGCCATTGGCCTCATGCTGTCGGTCGGGTCGCTCAGTACGGCGTCAGTCGCCGCAAAATCGTCAGCTCTGAGCGCCAGCAAGGCCAAGCTCCAGACCTGGCAGGTTGCGCTCACTGGTTATCGCTCCGATGACATCAAGTGCAAGCCCAGTGGTGTCTGCGATACGGTCACTAAAGTCGGCCATACAACCTTCGAAAAGGTGACCTACACCGTCACGCATGTCTTTCACATTGAGTTCTCAGGGACTGCGCTCAAGGTCATCGGTTCCGGTTCTGGCCACGGGGGTTCGGGGAAGGGCAAGGTGACCATCACCGAGAAGATCGCCGGGACCGGGTTGGCCAACGCTCCCTACCCCACGGCCACCAGTGTTAGCGGGTCCGTCACCTTCACTCTCCACTACGAGAAGAAGGGGAAATGGCACGGTCCGTTCAGTGAATCGATCGGATACACTGGCAAGCGAATCAGCTAGTGATTTGGCCGAAGGCCCCGGAGGAGGCGGGCCGTTCCGGGCGTTGAGGCGGATCAAGTCGACGCCGGTGCCGGGTTGCTGGTGACCTTTCGCTTGACCCCTGTGGCCGGACCCAGGGCCGGTCCGGCGGTAGACCAGGCGACCGGCCCGTAGGCTTGCCGGCACCAACGCTCCGCGGGCGGAGTAC
>PLTL01000140.1:2484-7212 GCA_003164475.1 Candidatus Dormiibacterota bacterium
CCCGGGCGTCGCCGCTGCTTGTCCTCATGCACGGATTCGTCCTCCGGTTCAGTTCGAAGTGTGCGTCGGTCGGGTCCCGACCAGCCAGGTCCGGAGCCAGCGCGGGGCTTGACCGGGGAAAGTCAACGTCCGTAGAGTTCGTCGCATGTAGAGCGGGGGAGGGCGTGGCATGTGGGCGATGGTGGCAAAGGAGTTCCGCGAGCTCAGGCGTGACCGGCGGACCGTGGCGATGATGATCGCCCTGCCCGTCGTCATGCTGGTGGTGTTCGGCTACGCCGCCAGCTTCAACGTCCACTCCATCCCGACCGTCGTGGTGGGCCCTGGGGCCCGTCAGGTCGCCTCGTCGCTGCATTCCCCCTTCGACGTGGTCGACGTCGACCCCACCGCCGGCCCTCCCACCGCCCGTTCGCGTCTGCGGGACGGCCAGGCGGTGGTGGCGGTGGTGGCTAGCTGGGGACGCCTGCTGGTACTCATGGATGGGACGCAGCTGTTCTCCGTGGAGACCGCCGAAGACGTCCTGGCGAAGATGATGCCGTCGGGACCTGCGGCCTCGCCCAACCGGCGGGCGGAGGTGCAGATCCTCTACGACCCCAAGCTGACCACCTCCTGGGTGATGGTTCCCGGCCTGGCGGGCCTGATCCTGGTGTTCATCGGCACTCTGATCACGAGCCTTGGCGTTGTCCGAGAGCGCCAGGCTGGCACGCTGGAGCAGCTGGCGGTGATGCCGTTCCGGGCCTGGGAGGTGATCGCGGGAAAGATCGCCCCCTATTTGATGGTCGCGGCGGCGGACCTGGTGCTCATCGTTGTCGTGGGAATGGTGGTCTTCCACGTACCTTTCCGGGGGAATGTCGCCACCTTCGCCCTCGGTGCCGCCCTCTTTCTCCTGGTGACCTTGGGCATGGGGGTCCTGATCTCGACCGTATCACAGAACCAGGGCCAAGCCATCCAGCTCGCGTTCATGGTCGTCCTGCCCCAGGTGCTCCTGTCGGGGCTGATCTTTCCGGTCACCTCCATGGCGGCGGGAGTGCAGTGGATTTCCTTCCTGCTTCCCCTGACGTACTTCATCGAGATCAGCAGGGGCGTGATGCTCAAGGCCACCCCGATCTCCGCCCTCTGGGGACCGCTCGGGGTCCTGGCATTGCTCGCTGTCGTCGTACTCGGCCTGGCGGTCACCCGGTTCCGCCGTGACCTGGCTCCCAGCAGCCGAAGGACAGAGCTTCGGGAAAGCTCGCCGGAGTCCGTCGCCTCATGAGGTGGGGCTTGGATGCCGTCCATGTGCGCTTCGGCCAGCGGGTTGCTCTAGCCGGGGTGACGGTGCCCGTTGACCCTGCTCGCGTCACGGTGGTGGTGGGGGGAGACGGAGCGGGCAAGTCCACGTGTCTGAAGGTGCTCGTCGGGCTTGTGCAACCGGAGGCCGGGGTGGTGAGGCGGCCCTCCAAGGGC
Source organism: Candidatus Dormiibacterota bacterium (assembly GCA_003164475.1). Next base: position 3,928 of record PLTL01000140.1, read on the forward strand.
CGGATCGGGTTCGTGCCCGCCACGGCTGGAATCTATGTGGATCTGACCGTGGAGGAGAACCTGGAGTTCTCCGCTGACGCCTACCGGCTCTCAGCCGCTGAGCGCCGCGAGAGGGGGGGCGAGATCCTCGAACGGACCGGGTTGGCCGAGGCGCGCAAGCGCCTGGGGGGCCAGCTCTCGGGCGGTATGCAGCGCAAGCTGGCGGTCGGGATCGCCCTCTTGCACTCACCTGCGCTGTTGGTCCTGGACGAGCCGACCACAGGCGTCGATCCGGTGAGCCGGGCCGAGCTGTGGCGGCTGATCTCCAGAGCGGCCGCCGAGGGAACCGCCGTCGCGGTCGCCACCACCTATGTCAACGAGGCGGCCCGCGCCACATCGGTGGTGCTGCTCGAGGCGGGAGAGGCGCTGGCCAGCGGTTCTCCCGACGCCATCCTGCGCAACGTCCCCGGTGCTCTCGGCGCGGCGCGCGGTGCCTCCCGGCCCACCCCGCTGTCGTGGCGGCGAGGCATCGAATGGCGAGTCTGGGCTCCCACCGGGGTCCTTCCCGGCGGAGTCGAGACGGTCGACCCCGACTTCGAAGACGCGGTGGTCGTCGCCGCGCTGGCCGGTGAGTCCCGCCGGTAGCCATGGTGGACGCTCTCGCCGAGGCCCGCCGGACCTCCAAGCGCTTCGGTGCATTCTTGGCCGTCGATGTCATGGACCTGGTGATCGCCCGGAGCGAGGTTGTCGGCCTCCTGGGGGCCAACGGCGCCGGCAAGACAACCCTGATCCGCCTCCTGCTTGGGCTCCTGCAGCCGAGCGGCGGCACTGTCCGGCTCTTCGGGGCCGCGCCCTCCGTCTCGACCCGCCGGCGCGTGGGCTACGTGCCCCAGACGCTCGGTCTCTACGTCGACCTCACCGTGGCGGAGAACTGGAGCTTCACCGCGGGGGCTTTCCGCAACGTGGCGACGGCGATGCCTTCCGGCATCGCCGCTTGGAAGCACGAGCTGGTCGGGGCGCTGCCCCTCGGGGCCCAGCGTCAGGTCGCCTTCGCGGTAGCGCTGTCCCACCGGCCAGAGCTTCTGGTGCTCGATGAGCCGACCTCGGGCGTGGGGCCGCTCGGCCGGGCCCGGCTGTGGGAGGAGATCAGGCAGGCCGCCGAGCGTGGTGCCGGAGTGCTGGTGACCACCCACAACATGGAGGAAGCGGAGGAGTGTGACCGCTTGATCGTGATGGTGGACGGCAGGGCCGTGGCCACCGGCACCGCGACGGAGATCATCGGTGGGCGCAAAGTGGCCGAGATCCACTGCGCCGACTGGAGCCGGGCCTTCTCCACGCTGGAGGCCGAGGGCTTCGCGGTTCAGGTGCGGGGGGAGGCGCTGCGGGCGGCTGGGCAGGTGGAGGCCATCGGCGCCATGCTCGCGCGCGCCGGCCTTGGCGCAACCGTCGCGAGCGTACGGGCCAACCTTGAGGAGGCGTTCGTGGCCATCGTCTCGGAGCCGGCGGCAGTGTGAGCCGGACAGGACGCCGCCCGGGGAATCCAAACACCCACGACGACATCTTGGCCGCCGCACTGCGGCAGTTTGCGACTCGCGGCTATGAGGCGACCTCGTTGCGCAGCATCGCCACTGCAGCGCAGGTTGATCCGGCCCTGCTGATCCACTACTTCGGGACCAAAGAAGCCCTGTTTGCGGCGGCGACCGGACTGCCGAGCGGACTGTCCGAGCTGCTTGGAGAGGTGGGTGACCTCCCCCTGCACGAGGCGGCCGAGGCACTGGTGCGAGGCTACCTTCAGGTCGTGGACAGTGACAACAGCCGCAATGCGATCCTGGCACTGGTCCGCTCTGCTGTCTCCAACGAGAGGGCCGCGCTCGTGCTACGGGAATTCGTGGCCGCGGAGCTGCTGGGTTTCGTCCGAAGGCTGACCGTGCGCCCTGACGCATCCTTCCGGGCATCCTTGGTAGCGGCGCAACTGGTCGGCATCGCCATGCTGCGTCACGTGATCCGGGTCGCTCCACTTGCCAAGGCCAGCCCGGAGCAGATCGTTGGCATCGTGGCCCCCATGATCGAGCAGTACCTGGGCTAGTAAGGATGGAGGGGCCTGGGGACTCGGGCCGCAGGACCGGGCGCTGGAGTGACCTGTCCCAAGTCCTGCACATGGGGAGTATCGGCAGGGGCTGATCGGGTGCCGTCGTCGAGGTCTGCTTCGTTTCCGCCGCCTCCGCGCCGCCAGTCCCTGGCGATCGGTTGCGAGCAGCTGACCACATGGTTGGACGGATTGGATGAGGAGGCAGATGTGGTGGAGGCTGACGGTGCCGACATCTCATGACGGCAGCTGTCAGCCTCTATGAGACAGATCGAAGGTCGTTCCGGTGAGGTGGCATGGCGGGCGGAGGGTGGCAGCGCTCGGACTCGCCACCGCCAACCCGATGACATAGACCTGCGTCAGCGGGGTGGCTGGTTGCTTTCCGACCGGGGCCACGCTATCCTCAGGTTCCGTTGCCGGAGAAGGTGTGCGTCTGCCGATTGGCAGTGGAGCCTCATCCTGAAGTCCAGGCACTAGCCTCTCCACGTTCGGTCACTCGAAGGGAGGGAAAGAGGTATTCATGAACAAAGCAGCGGAACCCTGGTTGCCCGCCGCACGGCGCACCCGTTTCAACCCCTCCCAGGAAGAGCTCCGCGCGCTGACGGCGGCGATGCCGACCGCGCGGCTCACCGCCTACGGCAACTACAACGTCCAGACCAAGGTGCTGGCCCGCAGCGCTGGCTCCACCTACATCATCACCGACACACCGGGGATCACATCCAGCCAGACCATCTCGACTGCGGAGGGAAGGCGGATCGCGCGGCTGCAGGCGGACTACCTCCGCGAGCAGAACGTGATCGTGGTTGATGGTTACGTGAACAACGACCCCGAGTTCCGCTCCCCCGCCCGGGTGGTGATCGAGGAGGCGACGGCCAACCTGGCCGGGATGCAGGACCACCTGCTCTTCAAGGATGCTAATAGCGGTGGGCACTCCCGACCGCAGTTGACTGTCATCTACACCCCCAAGCTAGCCGCGCCCGGGTACCCCGACGAGCGGCTGATCGCGGTCGACCTGGAAGCCGGGGTCACCAGAGTCCTCAACTCCGACTACTTCGGTGAGTGCAAGAAGGGGCTGCTGCGGATGTGGAACCAGCTCGTCTACGACCGCGGAGGACTGGCGCTCCACGCAGGCTGCAAGGTGATTCCCACCCCGAGGGGAGAGCGGACCCTGCTGATCTTCGGCCTCTCCGGCACTGGCAAGACCACGCTTTCGGCGGACC